>JALYUR010000032.1 GCA_030853635.1 Vulcanimicrobiota bacterium
CCCGGTATCTCTCGCTCGTTAAGATAATCGGCAAGCGCAAAGGCATCGAGCCGCTCCGCGCCCGCATACCCGAACGGCTCGGTAGAACCAACCCCGTTATTGAGCCCGGCGTCGTCTATTAACCCCAAACCCGGATATAATAGCGCCGTTTCCCAGCGCGGAATGTTCGGCGAAGTGGGCACCCAGGCAAGCCCGGTATCGGGCCACAACATCGAGCGGCGATAGCCGCGCATCGCGATCACCCGCAGGGCGCAGCCGATGCCGAAACGGTCGTTGAACATGCGGGCTAGTTCGCCCACCGTCATGCCATGGCGCATCGCGATTGGGTACAGACCGATGAAAGACGAGAACTTTGGATCTAAGACCGGTCCTTCGACGATCTCGCCGCCGATGGGATTGGGCCGGTCCAAAATCCACACTTCTTTGCCTTGCGCCTTGGCCGTTTGCATCACGTAGGCCATGGTCGAGATGTATGTGTAAGCACGAGAACCGACGTCTTGAATATCGAAGAGCAGCACGTCGATTCCATCCAGCATGGCACGCGTCGGATGGCGCGTCGGACCGTAGAGGCTATAGACCGGCAGGCCCGAGCGCTCGTCCGTGTATGATTCTACGTACGCCCCCGCAGGCCGATCGCCGCGTAAGCCGTGTTCCGGTGCAAAAATCGCCTTGAGGCAGATGTGCCCATTGTTCCGGATCGCATCCACTAAGGGCTCGAGCCGCGAAGTCACGCCGGTCTGGTTGGTGACAACCCCGACGCAGCGGCCGTTGAGTTCGCGCCAGGTTTCGTTGAGAAACACTTCATCGCCGAGTACGACGTGCGCCGGCGGCAACGGTGCCGTCAGCGCTGCCGGAGAGAACAGTAGCAGCCCGGCGGCCGCCAGTACGCCGGTTGCCACGCTACCGATACGCGTCATACAGCCCCTCGATGGTCGCTATTAGAAGTTGCCTACTTAGCTGCGGTGCCTTTCTCGTCCCAAGGGAACAAACCACTTCATCCCGGAAGCCGAGCTTAAGGCTCTTAAGCTTGCGCACAAGAGCAGCACGCAGATTTGTTACGAGGGAGGGTTACGATGAAACCAACGAGGGGGGCGGTACTCGCCTTAGCGGCCGGCTTGCTGATGGGCGTGCCTGCGCTCGCGAAATCCGAGGCGCCGATGATGCCCATGTCGACGATGCGTTCAGCCGACGCTATGTTCGTAAGAAAAGCAGCCCAGGGCGGGCTTGCCGAGGTTATGGCTGGCGGCCTAGCCCAGCAGCGCGGCGCGAGCAGCGCGGTCAGGATGTTCGGCGCACGGATGGTGCGCGATCATGGCCGGGCGAACAGGGAGCTGATGCAACTGGCCGATGCGTCCAACATGCGAGTGCCGAAGATGACCGACGCGATGCATAGAATGCTGATGATGAAAATGCAATCGCTTCATGGTGCGGCCTTCGACGCTGCGTATGCGCGCGCTCAGATAGACGACCACAATGCGACGATAGCGCTGTTTCAGCAAGAGGCGAGCTCGGGAAGAAATGCGCAATTGCGAAGCTTCGCCCAGCGCACCCTGCCGACGCTCCAACGGCATCTCGCGATGGCTCAGATGCTGCGCCGCTAAGGCGTCAAGCAGCGGCTGAGGGGCTCAACGCGCGCCGGCGTTCATCCGCCGGCGCACTGAGCGCAAGGCCGCGGCGCCTCTCCTTGGGGCGCGTACTGCCTAAAGGCGATGCTGACCCGAGGTTGCGTCGGCGCGCTGAACTTGGCAATCCGATGTTCGTAATGGCCCTGCGCATAGCCGCGCATCACGAGTAAGCTGCCCGGTTCCAACGTTAGCCGCCAGTGTCGGCGGTGATCTATGCGCTCGCGGATGTCCATCGGCCGCGGTACACCTAGGCTGACGACTACCACGGTGGGCCGCTCGATCATATCCTCTTCGTGATCGCTGTGCCATGCGACGCTATCGTTACCGTCGCGATAGAGGTTAAGCCCGATGCGGTTGAACGTCGTCGCTTCGAGTTGCGACACTCGCTCGTGTATTCTCTGCAGTGGTTCAGGCGCAGCGGCTGCATCGCTGTAGCTATAGCGCAGCCGTGGGACCTCTACAGTGCGGTCGTACATGCGCATGCTGTCCTCGGACCACGGAACCTCCGTCCGAAGCCGGTCGAACAGCGTCTCGGCCTCTTCGTGATCGAAGACTTCGGGGCGATACACGATGGTGCCCCGCTCGTCGTCGGCCAGAGTCCAATCGTTCGGCTCGAAGAAGCCAAGTTGCGCCATGAGAATTACGGTCATTCTGCGCCGGTCAAATCAACGCCCGCAACCAGAAAGCCGCAAGGAGAAACTGTAAGCATAATAAGATAGTGAAAGTTATGCAGTCATCTTTAACGTTACAAAGGAGCGAGGCATGTCTTTCGAATCTTTGAGTACAGCGGCCGCCATCGGCACGTTCACGGTCATCGCGGCCACAGCCATCGCCGCTATAGTACAGTTGCGGCACATGCGCGCCGGCAATCAATTGACCGGCCTGCTCAACGTCTTGGCACATGTGGAGGATCCGAGGTTCGGGGAATGGGTAGATGCGGCAAGGCAGCAGATAGAGACCGATCTCCCTGATCCTGCATACCGTCGTCGTCTTCTTGAAGGCAATTTCGAGCGCCGGAATAATGCTTGGTTAAATTTGATAAACTCCTACGAATGGGTCGGAAGCCTCATAAAGCACAATTTGATACCCGAAGAAACGTTCATGGACGTCTTTTCGGGGAGGCTATTGTCCGTGTATGATCTCGTAGAAGAAGTGTTCGCCATCGCCCGAAGGCGCGGTGATCCGTCGATCTGGGAGAACTTCGAATACTTAGTCGTACGGGCAAGACAATGGGAAGCTAAGCATCCACACGGTTGCTACCCGAAGAACACACCGCGTCTGAAGATTTCAGATAAATGGGTAGCACTCGATGGACCTCTGTCAAGTCAGCCGGCATGAAGCGATCAGCAGTATCGAGCTCGGCGCGCCGGCGTTTGCGCATCGGGCGCAATGTGGTGGGCGCTCGGTCCAAGCCAGGCGGATCGATGCTTGAAGGCGTCCCAAGCCAAAGGCCTGGAACTACGCCGTTTTTGATGGCCCTTGGGGGTACGACGATGGCCCACCGGCTTTGCTGCATAGCGGTCTTGATGCTCTTTTGCATCGCGCCCGGCTTTGCCGACACCGAACCGCCGGTGCCGCTTGCGCCCGCAGTCGAGAACTTCGTGCGCTACGACGCTCCGCTGATCGCCATCCGGCACGTCCGCGTCATCGACGGGACGGGCGCGCCGGCGCGCGCCGGTCAAACGCTCGTGATCAACGCCGGCCGCATCTCATCGGTGGGGCCAGACGCGGCGGTCAGCGTGCCGGCCGGCGCATCGATCATCGACGGGGCGGGCCGCACGATCATTCCGGGTCTGGTCGGCATGCACAATCACCTGTTTTATCTGGTGGGCGATCAGCCGGTCGGCCACGCGATGTACGTCAGCTTTCCACGCATGTACCTTGCCGGTGGCGTAACGACGATCCGCACTGCCGGCAGCATGGAACCCTACGCCGATCTCAACCTCAAGGGCGCCATCGACGCCGGCCGGGTGCCGGGTCCTCACATCGACGTTTCGGGGCCTTACATCTCTGGCCCGCGCTCGCGTTTGTACATGGACATCCCGCGCAACCCGCACGAAGTTACCGAAGCCGTCAACTACTACGCGGACATCGGCGTCACGTCGTTCAAAGCCTACGCCTTCGTCACCAAAGCGTCGCTTGGTGCGCTTATCACTGCAGCCCATAGACGACACATCAAAGTCGCGGGCCACCTGTGTTCAGTCACGTTCCACGACGCTATTTCGCTTGGAATAGACAGCCTCGAGCACGGCATCGAAGTAGCGACAGATTTCGATCGCGCCAAACGGCCGGATGAATGCCCGCCCAGCGCAGAGCACGCGCAGACTTTGCGCGATCTCGACATCGAAGGTGCGCCGGTGCAGCGCCTAATCCATGAACTCGTCAGTCACCAAGTCGCCATCACGTCGACGCTGGCAGTCATCGAAACCGGTGCCCCCGACCGCTTCCCACCTCAGCAGCGCATGCTTGATTCGCTCGACGCCCAAGCGCGCATCGACTATCTAAGCGCCCGCAGCGGGCTGCTAGCGGCAAAAGGCAATCCGTCCGCCGAGATACTCAAGAAGGAGATGCAGTTCGAACGCGATTTTGTCAACGCGGGCGGATTGCTGATGGCGGGCGCCGATCCGACAGGCTACGGCGGCGCAGTTGCGGGCTTTGCCGATCAGCGCAATCTGGAGCTGCTGGTAGAAGCGGGCTTCACGCCGGAGCAAGCGGTGAAGATCGCTACCGCCAATGGTGCTGCGTTCGAAGGCCGGCTGAACACCATCGGCACGATCGCGTCCGGCAAAAACGCGGACCTCGTGCTGATCGACGGCAACCCCTCTGCCAACATCGCAGACGTCGAAAAGGTAGACACCGTCTTCAAGGACGGCATCGGGTACGACTCAGCTAAGATTTTTAAGGCGATGGCCGGCCAAGTGGGCCGTCAATAAATGCGTCTACTTCTCGTCTTGGTCGCGAGTATCGCTGGCTCGGGTAAAACTGATTTCGGTGGTGATCGTGTCGACGGTCTGCGGATCCGATTTGGACGCTCGGCCATGGAACGTGCCTGAAACGGCGACCAGGCGAGATGGCTTGTACGCAACGGTTCCGGTCAGCGTCGAGTCCATGCCACGCGCGCCCTTCATCTTGAGGTTGTCGACTTCATCGAGGGTGACGATAGGCCCGTCGACGTTCTTCACCGTGAAGGTGGTCTGCTTGGATGCGATGTCGGCGTCGAGATTTGCGGTCCAACGCGAGCCTTGATCCAACGTCTGGTCGCCCGTGAAGTGTGGGCCGAAAAAAGGCAGCAGCGCTTCAGTTGCTTCGCTGACGACCTGATTTCCGAAATTGATCGTCCCGTCGGCGGCGACGTTGCCCAGATACGTGGCCGGTGTTTTCTTCGACGCCCACTCTTCGGTCACTTTGACGCCCAGGGCGTTACTCGTTACCTGCATTACATCTACCGTTACCATTCCGCGATCGGTCGTCGCGGACGAGCTGCCCACCGGCGCGCCCGTCGAGATCGGGGTCGAGTTGTCGGCGCCCATCTCCATGCCGCCGAAGGTCTCGGTGCTGACCGCTTGGCGTCGGGTGAACGAGACGTGGAATACGACTTCGCGGATGGGCTTGGAGGCCGCTGCGGCGGGAGGCACGGCCGAAGGCTGAGCCAAAGCCGTAGTAGCCGACGCAAGACCGGCCACAAGTCCGAGCAGCATGATTGAAAGTTGGCCGGCGCCGCGCAAGCAGCCTGCCGCCGCTGCCCGAAAGGAGTGCCGCCATGCTAGAACGCCTTATTGGTTTCCTCATCGCTGCTTGGGCTCTAGCCGTTTGCGCCCGGGCCGATCAGC
Source organism: Vulcanimicrobiota bacterium (assembly GCA_030853635.1). Lineage (GTDB taxonomy): Bacteria > Vulcanimicrobiota > Vulcanimicrobiia > Eremiobacterales > Eremiobacteraceae > Mawsoniella. The sequence goes on from JALYUR010000032.1 coordinate 5,456, forward strand.
AACCGACATACTCGGGGCCGCTGTCGGCGCCGGAAAAAGCGTTCGTTCGTTCGATTCAAACGGACCTTAACGCGCGGTTCCCCCACGCTCGGGACGCCGAAAGAGCGGGCTTCGTCCGCTACACCGGAGTCGATGAGACCGGCGCCGTTAGCTATGCCAACATGCATTGGACGTCCGCCGACATCCGTCATCCGAGTCAGCTTTGGTACGATACCAGCGGGAATCTGCTCGGCGCCGATTTCTCGGTTCCGAAGGCTGGCAACGCGCGTCCCAATCTATTCGGAGTAAATCCGGGCCGTTGGTACGAGTTCGATGACCATGTCCACTATGTGGTCCGCGAGCCCGCGACCGGCAAGATGAAATACGACGGCTACATTATGGCGCCCAAATTCGCCAAAGCGGGCGGCGATCCCAAACATCCCAGCGCCGCCATGCTCATGAAATTGGGGAGGGTGAAGAAAGCCTCGGATGTGACCTGCATCTTCGACTTTCCCTCCGTATGGGATCTCATCGTCTGGGTCAAGCCCAATCCCAACGGCGCCTTTGCGGAAAAGAACCCGCTGGTCAAACGCTAAGAGCGGGTGGGCAAGACCCCATGTCTTTAGAAATTCTAAATACGATCGGAACGGTCGGGACGTTTGTCGTCATTGGGGCATCGGCGATCGCCGCGATCATCCAACTTCGCCACGCGCGGGCGGGCAACCACTTAGATGCCGTCCTCGCGCTTGAACGCGAGTTCAACAGCCCCAGTCTGCAAGACTCGCTGTGCTTCGTGCAGTTTACGCTTCCGCAAAGAATGCAGGATCCGTCATTTCGAGCCCAACTGGAGGCTATCGGCTTTGTCGATCCGCGCGTGCATCCGGAAATGCACGTGCTCAACTGGTTCAGTCAGATTGGGACGCTCGTTAAAAACGGCTTCATCGACGAGGATGCTTTCCTAGACCAGTTCGGTCGGCTCATCGAACAATACTGGAAGCTGCTCGGTCCAACGCTGGCCGTGTTACGGCGCACTCGCGGCCAGACCCAGTACCAAAATTTCGAGTACATAGTCAGCCGCTCGCGCGAATGGCGGGCGCGCGGTTCCGCCAAGCAGTTTCCCAAGGGCACGCCGCGGATCCCGCTAGACGATCCATGGTTGGCCCGCGACCACGTCGCCCAGCAAGCCGTATCAGCACCGGTCGAATCAGCTGATTCGACCCTCCACGACGTCTAACAAGTCGGCCCAGCCTTTGACCCTCGGCTGAACGGGCGCGGGCAGGGCTGCGCGGCGCGCGGCAAAGCGGGCGCGGTCGGCTTCGTCATCGCCGTCGTTCAAGAACGTGCGCGCGAAGTCGTCGGCCTCGGCCGGCGTAGTCTTTCGTCCGTGCGTTTGGAGCCAGCGCGTCATGGCGGCGTCGTCTGCTGAATCGCGCACTCCCTGCAAGAACTCGTCCTGGGAAAGCCCGAGAAACTCGAGCAGCGTCTTATCGAATTCGCTCTTGTTTCCGTAGACGTATTCGCCGAGCTTGGCCGCCAGCGCCGCCCGAGCCTTGTCGATCGTGCGCGGCAACATCGGTATGCCCATGAGCCGATCGTTCGGGCTGCGCGGATACTCCTTAGTCAGGTCCATCTAGCGTTTGTGCTCCTCCATTTCAATGGCGCGCGCATGTACCGGACCCGCGTCCGAGGAACACGCGGCGATGCGCATCGCACCCTTCAAGCTCGAGCGCTTCTTTGCCCGTCACGAGTTCAGCGCGCCGTACCTCTTGTGCGCTTCGGACTGCGAGTCCGTCAGCCTGCGCGCAATCCTCGAGCTCGATCCGGCCGCGGCCGACGGCCTAAAAGCCCTACGCCTCGGATATACTGAAGCCGCGGGTTCGCCGCAGCTGCGCTCGGCAGTGGCAAGGCTGTACGAGACGGTAACAGCCGGCGACGTGCTGTTGTGCGCCGGCAGTTCGGAAGCGATTTTCGCGTTCATGAATTGTGCGCTGAGTGCGGGCGATCACATCGTAGTGCAGCATCCCTGCTATCAATCGCATTACGAGGTGGCGCGCGCCATCGGCTGCGATGTCACGCAATGGGTCGGCGACGAAACCGCCGGCTGGTCGCTGGATCCTTGCTTCCTCGAGCGCAGCATAAAGCCCAATACCAAAGCCGTGATGCTGACCGTGCCGCACAATCCAACCGGTTATCTCATGTCGCGCGCCGCTCAGGGCGCCATCGTAGACATCTGCCGCAAAAACGGCTTGTGGCTTTTCTCCGATGAGATATTTCGATTTCTCGAACAAGACTCGAGCGCGCGGCCGCCGGCCGCGGCCGACTTGTACGAGCGCGCCGTTTCGGTGAGCGGGCTCTCGAAGACATTCGGTCTTGCGGGCGTGCGCGTCGGTTGGCTGGCGGCCCACGACCGCGAACTCATCGCCGGCATGGCGGCGCTCAAGGATTACCTCTCGCTGTGCAACGGCGCTGCCGACGAGTTCATCGCCGGCATCGCACTCGAGCATCGCGACGCCTTGCACCGCCGTAACTTGGATATCATCAACGCCAATCTCGGCCCGATGGATCGCTTGCTCGAACGCCAGGCGGATTTGTTCTCTTGGCAGCGGCTTCGGGCGGGGACCGTTGGCTTGGTTCGCTACAAAGGCTCGGAAGGGGCCAAGCGCTTTTGCGATGACGCCATCGCAACAGCCGGCGTGCTGCTGCTGCCGAGCACCGAACTGGAATTCGGGGACGCGCATTTCCGCGTCGGGCTCGGTCGCACAAACGCGTCCGAATCAATCGTTCACTTCGAACGCTTCTTGACCCACTCCAACCGCCCGTAGCCGGCTGGTCTTTTTCCGCAGACCGGGCGTCTCAAGCTCGCTTGTGTCCCTATCCGGCTCGCTGCCGCAAATCGGACGCAGTCCGAATGACCGGTTTGTATAATGCACGGTAGAGAGGAGCAAGAGCGGTTGCAATGAGGCCATCTAGTTACCCTCCTGCATCACGATCGCGCGCTGGGAGGATGATCGATAACTTGGTTACCGCTGCGGCATTGAGCGGCATCCTCGTCCAACTCTTTGCGGGGGCCTGCACCACCAGCCCCAAACCCAAGGATCCCGCAGCCCTGCTTCGAGCGCCGTTTTCAGACCAAACCACCAAAGCGGCTATAGATGCGCTCGCGACGGCAGGCGTTCAGGTCGTCGAGGACTATGGCGACACCCAGCCGGTTGACGACATAGTGGACTCCAAGTCGCCGTTGCGTTTCACGCGCTGGCAAGCCGAAAACATGGCGCGCGAGAGCAGCGTATTCAACGGCTATCTCGGCCGCGACTTAGATGGATTGATCCCACGCAGCCAGCGCGCGATACCCTTGTCATACATTATGGGTGCCTGGATCATGCGGGGCCAAAGCGATGCGGCGCGCTTTTCCCAGCGCTTGATGGGTCGGCGAGATTGGCGGCTGGCGCCGAGCGTCATCTACCCCACCATCGTGATCGCCCTATTTATCGGCGATCTGACGCGCCAAGCAAACGTTTCCGACGCGGCGGCGACAAGGCGCGCAGCCACGTCGGGTTCGTTCGGCTTCGCTATGCCGGCTCTAGCCATCGGGCGCTCGGCGCTTGACGGGCCTTTCGAACTAGCCGGCCCGGATCCGTGTGCGTCTATCCTCGGCGGCGTCAACAGCATGCTGGATCAAATCTTTAACGCGATAAAATTCAACGAGTCGCAAGAAAGCCCACTTCTCTCGCTCGCCGCCAAACTGGCCAACGTCGGCTTGTTTCTAGCGCATGGCACCGTGTCCGTGCTAATCGGCAACGCGGTCAAGTCTCTGGCATCTGTTCTCGGCCCGGCGATCACCGTTCTTTCGGCCTTGAGCTTGGCGTCATCGATGTTACATAATTGGGCGCTGACCGTCAGCGCAGATCCCGCCGCCACTGAGTACTCGGTCGACCAGACGTCCAAGATCTTCTTTGACTTCACGGCCAGCGTCGATGCGGGCACCCCATGGCCGAGTGCTCTTGTCGGTTGCGTGAAGACGGTCAGCGGAGTCGATCTAAATACGATCGGCCCAAAGGGATCCGTCGTCGGTTGGAACGTCATGCGTGGCGGCCTAGCATTTCAGTCGCTCGAGCAGACGCAGCTCGACTCCCAAAATAGCGCCATAGATCGCTTTTATACAAACTCGGAGTCGCAAAAGGAGCACGATAAGGGAAAGCCGGTTACAAAACATGTCGTCGCCTACGTGACCGTACAGCGTGGAGACTACAAGCGTATGAAGGACATCTTGGCCGCCGTCATCATCAACCAACTGCCGGCGGCCATACCAGGTTTCATAAAGGATATCCTCAAAGCGAACCTCGTAGCGGTCCTGGCAAAATTCAATGTCGTCCCCGTTCCCAAAGGAGCGGGCAGCGAGGCCGTGACGTTCCACGTGCTGTCCTCTCCGTCTCCGTCCCCGTCGGCGCGACCGTCGCTATTGCCGTTGTGTTCTTATGTAACCCGCGCTGAGTTGAATGCGGCTTTCCCCCGCCCGATGGTCACCGAGTATCTTCTGGGCGGGTGGTGCGAATTCGCATCGTTCAATTTTCTGCAAGACGACCATTACACGGGGCCTTACGACGGGGGCTACATCGGTGTCTCGTACCTGAGCGCCCTGCCCGCAGTGTTGCGGTTTCCGTTCTCCGATTGTGCCGGCATCCCGGGTGCCCGGTGTTCCCGCAGCCTCCCACACGTCTTATTCGTGATCAAGGACGGCCTGCTCGTCCGGGTTTCCGCGGCTCACTACACTGCCTTCAACGTCCCGGGCACCGTCATTACAGAGCTCCCTGAGACGGAGGATGCCATTGCCCGATACGTCACCGCAAGGATCCCTTAAGCTAAGCTCGCGGATGTCCATCGGCCTGGGCGTCCCCAGGCTGACCACGACGAATCTGGGGCCGTTCAATCACCTCCTCTTCTTGGTCGCGTGCCAGGCGACGCTGTCGTTGCTGTTAAATTCGTGGGTTAGCCATCCGCCGGGCCCCAGCCGCCGCGCTTGTGTGCTTCCAAAGCTGCTAGCGCTTCCCGCAAAGCTTCGCGCGCTCGCAGCGCAGCCTTGTCGTCGACCATACCCAGGTCTAGGTACAGATCCAGGCCAGGCACATGCTCGTTGACGACTGTGTTTTCTTGGCCTGCGGCGTCCAGCAGTCCATCCACGGCATACGGCGTGACCTCGCGGCTGATGCCCTTCATGCTGATCGGAGCGAGCTTGTGGGCGCTGACGATATCGCGCACGAGCGCATAAGTCTCGTAGCTGATGACGATGCTGCCGGGTTCGGCGATCGACTGCAAGCGAGCCGCAAGATTGGCCTCCGCGCCGATGATCGTGTAGTCCATGCGATCGTTGCTCCCGAAGTTTCCCACGTTGCAAAAGCCGGTGTTGATACCCATCCGCACTTTAAACGGGTGGGCAACTCCGCGGTTGCGCCACTTGACGTTCAAGTCGACCAAACGCCGTTGCATCTCGACGGCCGTGCGCAGCGCGCACCTCGCATCCTCACTCACCCCTTTGGTCTCCGGATCGCCAAAAAAGACCAGTATTGCATCTCCGACGAACTTGTCGATGGTCCCGCCGTACGACAGCGCGATGTTCGACATTTCGGTGAAGTACTCGTTGAGCAAAGCGGTCAGTTCTTCGGGCTGGAGCTGTTCGGTCGTCGACGTGAAGTCCTTGATATCGGAGAAGAAGATCGTCAGCTTCTTACGGGTCGTGTGAATCGACGTATCCGTCTGACCGGTGAAGATGCTCTTGTAGACCTGCGGCGACAGGTAGCGCGAGATCTTTATTGATATCGACGCCAGGAAGTCATTGGCGTTTGTCAATTCACCGTTGATAACCGCCAATAGACCAGCCTGTCGACGCTGAAGCGCAATGAATCCGAGCCCGAGACAGCCTGCGAACACGAAATACAGCAGTAAGTACTTGAACGAGAAGACGTCGCCAACGAACGGCTGCGTTATGCTGACTTCTTGGATTCCGCGCACGTCGCCGATCTTCCAATCGCGTTTGGGGCTATCCGGATTGCTGTTGTGACACGCAACGCACGACGCGCTCATGACGATCGGCGTGACGTAGCGGACGTGCGTGCTCAAACCATTCCACGACACGCTCGTCAGTGGACCGGACTTTTGCGCCCGCAACGCAGCCAGAGCTTGGCGTTCGAAATCGTCTAGCTTGTGGGGTGCGCGGTGTTTGAACGGAAAATCCGAGACGAAGCGATAGGAGATGTTGCCCTGATGCTCGTTGACGATGTGCCCGAGTTGCAGCGAGAACGTCGCCGGAATTGGAATGGCGCCGCGGACGGCATGGTAGTTCGGTATGACCTTGATCTGGCCGCGAGAAGAACGAACGCGGTCGACGATGTCGGTCGTATAAAATCCTCGCACGCCGGTGATGACCGAATCCAAATCGCTGGCCTGACGGTGCAGCGCGGACGCTGTCAGGCTTCTAAGGTCGAGCCAAACCGCTAGCGGCAACCCAAGCAGCAGCACGGCGACTAAAGTAGCCAGCAGGACGCCTTGGTGTCGCGCATCGGCCGGAGCCGTTGCTCCCGAACGCTTTGCATGACCCGTTTTTTGTTCGCTCATCCATCCCACCCAGCACGGCACTGATGCGCGCCGCTTCAGCGCTTGCGTACCAGGACCGCTGCCCGTTATCCCGGGTCCAAAGACAGGTATCCTTAGGTATCGCGGTACGGCGCGCAAACCGCTCGCGTAGAGTACAGTTGAGGGGTATGCAGACTGAGCGGCCCGGGATGGCTCAAGGCGTGGCTATCCAGGCGCCTGTGGTGGAGGGCCAAGAGTCAGTCCTCAATGGCCAAGCCTTGGAGTTCGTCGCCGGTTTGGCGCGGCGCTTCGAGGCGGCTCGCCAAGTGCTCCTGGCCCAGCGTCGCTTGCGTCAGGCGGCTTTGGAACAGGGAACTTTACCCGACTTCCTGCTCGAGACGGCGGCTATCCGTAACGGCGATTGGACGATTCGCGCGCTGCCGCCGATCCTCCAGGACCGCCGGGTCGAAATCACCGGGCCGCCAGACCGCAAGATGATGATAAACGCGCTCAACTCGGGCGCGCGCGTGTTCATGGCCGATTTTGAGGATGCGAACTCGCCCACTTGGCACAACATCGTGACCGGCCACGTCAATCTAACCGATGCGATCGAAGGTACCATAGAGTTTAGCGGTCCCGGCGGCAAGACGTATAGGCTGAACGCCGAGCCGGCCACCCTGATGGTGCGGCCGCGCGGGTGGCACATGATCGATAAGCACGTTTTGGTCGACGGGCTACCGGTGTCGGGAAGTCTCCTGGATTTCGGCCTGTATTTTTTCAACAATGCTCGGCGGCTTATCAACAGCGGTGCGGGCGCATTCTTCTATCTGCCCAAGCTTGAGAACCATCTGGAAGCGCGCCTGTGGAACGACGTGTTCGTCCATGCCCAAGCGGCGCTCGGTCTACCGACCGGCACGATCAAAGCGACCGTGCTCATCGAAACGATCCTAGCGGCCTTCGAGATGGACGAGATCCTGTACGAGCTCAAAGATCATTCCGCGGGTCTCAACGCCGGTCGCTGGGACTATATTTTCAGCATCATAAAGAAGTTCCGCACTCGGCCGGACTTCGTGCTGCCCGACCGTGCGCAGGTCGCAATGACCGTGCCCTTCATGCGCGCGTACACCGATCTGCTCGTCAAGACATCTCATCGGCGCGGCGCGCCGGCTATCGGCGGCATGGCCGCATTTATCCCAAGCCGCACGGATCCAGACATCAACACCGCGGCGCTGTCCAAGGTTCGCGCAGACAAGTTGCGCGAATCGGCCGACGGATTTGACGGCACGTGGGTGGCTCACCCCGATTTGGTCACGGTCGCGCGCGCGGTCTTCGACCAAGCTCTCGGCAGCAACGCCAATCAGCTAGAAAAGAAGCGCGCCGATGTCGCCGTGAGCGCCAGCCAATTGCTCGACGTCGGCATTCAAGGGGCGTCGATCAGCGAGCGCGGCCTGCGCGCCAACGTCAGCGTGACGCTGCGCTATCTCATGTCGTGGCTGCGCGGAGCGGGCGCGGCCGCGATCGACAACCTCATGGAAGACGCAGCCACCGCGGAGATAGCGCGCAGCCAGATCTGGCAGTGGCGCACTCATGGCGCCGCCATGTCGGACGGTCGACCGGTCAGCCGCGAGTTGATAGCCGAGATCCTAGACCAAGAGGTACACGAGATACGCGCTGCCGACGGCGCGCGCGACACGGCGCTCGCAGACGCGCTGCGCATCTTCGAATCGGTTGTGCTCGGCCCAACCTTTATCGAGTTCCTCACCATTCCAGCCTACGACTACCTTGAACGGTCTGTCCCCGACCCGCATGACTAAAAGGAGGCCCCCAACGCCATGATTCACGCTAACGGAACGCTGCGCAAGAAGCGCGAGACGGACGAGCTGACCCAGGAGTGGTCGACCGATCCGCGCTGGAAGGGCATCCAACGAGACTACAGCGCCGCCGACGTGATCAGGCTGCGCGGCAGCGTTCGGCGCGAATTTACCCTCGCGAGGTTGGGCGCCGAGCGCTTAGGAGAGTTGCTCGATGCCGAAGAATACGTGCCGGCGCTAGGCGCTCTTACCGGCAATCAGGCGATGCAGATGGTCCGAGCGGGCCTCAAAGCGATCTATCTGAGCGGCTGGCAGGTCGCCGGTGACAACAATCTTGCCGGGCAGATGTATCCCGACCAAAGTTTGTATCCTGCTAACAGCGTGCCTGCGGTAGTGCGCCGCATCAACAACACACTGCTGCGCGCCGATCAGATCGACTGGGCTGAAGACCGCCACCAGACCTACTGGTTGGCGCCGATCATCGCCGACGCGGAAGCAGGCTTCGGCGGCGTGCTCAACGCTTTCGAGTTGATGAAAGACATGATCGATGCCGGCGCGGCGGGCGTGCATTTCGAAGATCAACTGGCATCGGAAAAAAAATGCGGCCATCTGGGCGGCAAAGTGCTTGTGCCCACATCGCAGTTCATCCGCACCCTTTCGGCCGCACGCTTAGCCGCCGACGTCATGGACGTTCCCGCCTACGTCATCGCTCGCACCGACGCGCTCGGCGCCGCGCTTTTGACCAGCGACATCGATCCGGTCGATCGCGCGTTCGTCACAGGCGAGCGGACGACCGAAGGCTATCACATCATCAAGGCGGGTCTGCAGTCCGCCATCGCGCGCGGACTGGCCTACGCGCCGTACGCGGATCTCGTCTGGTTCGAGACGGCCAAGCCGGACATGCAGCAGGCGCGCGAGTTCGCCGCCGCCATCCACGCTAAGTTCCCCGGCAAACTTTTAGCCTACAATTGCTCGCCGTCTTTTCACTGGAAGGCTCATCTGGACGACGATGCCATCGCCCGCTTCCAACCCGAGCTAGCCTCACTCGGCTACAAGTTCCAGTTCATCACGCTGGCCGGCTTCCACAGCTTAAACGCCGGCATGTTCCAACTTTCCAAGGAGTACGCAAGCGAAGGCATGACCGCGTACGTGCGCCTGCAAAACGGCGAGTTCGACCTGGAAGCTCGAGGCTACACAGCGACGCGCCACCAGCATGAGGTCGGGGTCAGTTACTTCGAGGACGTCACGGTCGTCGCTTCAGGTGGCCGTGCCTCGACGCTGGCAACCGACGGCTCGACCGAAAAAGACCAATTCACGAAGACCTAACGCTGTGGGCGGCGCCGATGCCCTAGGCTGCGCTGGAGCAGTAGCCGATCGAGCCTAGAAGTCGTATTCGAGCATCGCCTGGTTGAACTGCTGTGTCAACGGTGCGGCCGGCGTGTCGAATATCCCTAGTTTGTCGCGGATAGCCAAGCCGCGGAAAGCCGCATCTCCCGGCCGATCCCCGATGAAGTAGGTGGCGTCAAAGTCCGTCTTAAGCAGATCGTTGTTCGGCACTCCCTTAGCCGGCGGAAGGAAATAACGAGCGCGATCGGCGATGAAACGGAAGCGATGGCCGGACGTCCAAAAGGTAGCGGCGACCTTGTCGGCGTGCCCTTGGCCCTTTTCCACCAAACTCGTGCTTTGCGTATCCGTATACAGCGGATCTGTTTGGTAGCCCGAGGTGTAGGGCGAGACGATCAGGCCGCCCTTGTAAGCGCCGGCGTCGCCCGGTACGTTGTCGTAGCTGACGGTCGCCTCAAGATCGTCGCTCGTCACGCGTGCGTAGCCGCCGGCGGCGTGCGCGCGGACATCCTTAAGAAGGCCGCCGCCGACGCCGCCTTCCGAAATGATTTGGGCAGCCGCGATGGGCTTGAAGCGCTTGCGCGTGTTGGCACGCATGGCCGCGTCCGCGTAGCCCAATTGCGCGATGTCGTAGAAGCGATAGTACCACGCCTGACCGCTCAGCACGCCCTTTTTGTAAGCCGCCCCGGCCGCCAAAAAGCCGCTCGTCGGAACGGTACTGACCAACGTATTGCGATCGAACGTCGCCTTCACGCGGCTTTTGAACTTGTACATACGATCGAGTGAGAATGACCAACCGGTCGGAGTTTCCAGCGATGCACTCAGGCCTTCGAAGCTGACCGGCACCATGCGGGTATCCGAGGGGTTGGCCCACGGTGTCCTAATGATTTGCCGCCCGTACTTGGCTTCAGAGCGGGTTCCATGATATGACACATAGGCTTTGCCCAGCGTGCTGATGTTGTAACCCGGCAGCGTGTTGTCGATCAAGAGCGGATTCGGGCCGTTTTGAGCCAGCGGATTGGCGCCCATATAGGTCGCTCCAAAGCCGACGCCGGGATGAGCAGGCGTCTCGATGTGCAGCCTGCCGCCTAGCGAGAAGGCAGCCTGATCCGTCCCTCGTTTGTAGGAGCGAGTGAAGTAGTAATTACGGACGTCACCGCTGATCATGATCTTATGAGCGGCCGCAGGTCGGCTAAGACGCTGGGGCAGGGCGGTTCGCGGACATACTAAAGCGCATACGATGACCGCGAGCGTCCCGGTAAAAAAACGCATATCCTGTCTTTCTAAAGTAACCCTATAGATTTAGTATTATGATGTCAGAAGCGAGTATCCAAGTCAATGGGGCAAAGGAACGAGCGCCCATGCCAACGGTCGCTGTAGGAGTCCGGCGGCGGTCCGACAATCGCGTAGCGATGATCTACTTGATATTGAAGTTGATCCACGTGCTGGCCGTCATCATGTTCGTCGGGAATATAAGCGTTGGGGTTTTTTGGAAAGCTATCGCCGATAAGACCAAAGACCCCCGAGTCATAACTCACACCATCGAAGGAATCACCCGAGCGGACCGCATTTTCACTATCCCGGGTATCGTCTTGCTTCTCATCGGAGGCTTCGGTGCAGCCGCCGTCAGTCGCATACCCATTTTCTCTACCGGCTGGACACTGTGGGGCCTCATCCTTCTGGTTATCGCCGGCGCGGCATTCGGACCGCTCGCCCGCGCGCAGCGGCAGATTGCCTCCTTGGGGCAGGCTGCGAAATCGCCTACCGCGTTTGATTGGGCTGCGTATGGACGCCTGTCGAGGGTATGGCGGTCATGGGGTTTGATCGCTTTGCTCGCGCCGATCCTCGCGGTCGTCCTAATGGTATTGAAGCCGGCGCTACCCGCGTTTCATGGCTGACCTCGCCCGTGTTTCCCATCCAATTTGCTCGATACACCGCCATCGCGCGCCTGGCTTGCGCCGGCCGCCCCAGCTTCTCGAGCACTTCAGCCATACCGAGGTAGATGCGCGGATCGTTGATCCAGCGCGCAGCGCCGTGCACGTAGACGCGGTAAGCTTTTCGACACTCGGCGCGCTGCAGGTAGTACGCCCCGACGACTTCGGCCGTCGGGATCGGCGGTAAGAACTCGTTGCGGTAGGCCGCCTCTTCCGCCCTCTGCGCTGCGGCGAAGTGAGACTCGGCGGCTGCGGAGTCTCCGGCGCGAGCGGCGATCTGTCCGAGCGCGAGGTCCCGCAAGTACGGCACTTCTTTGACTTCTCGATTAGCTTCCAACCGCAGCAGGTCGGCCCAGCGGCCGTCTCGCGCGGCCAGCGCGGCCAAATAGAGCGCGCGCATGCTCGTGGAATCCAACCGCTTTGCAAAGCGCGCGGCCGCCGCGATATTGCCGGCCATCGACGCCGCACCGTATCCGACCAACAAGTCGTGCTTTATGTAACTGCCATGCGCCGGATCGATGCCGGGCGCCCTCAGATATGCATCGAAGAGCGCGATGGCCCGATTCGTCGAAGCGACCGCCTTCGCGTACTGACCCGCTTCGATCCAGGCGTGCGCCGGCATGTGAGCCAAATGCTCGTCCTCCGGCGCGAACGTCATAGCATCGAACCGCGCCGCGGCCGCTAAGGAGGTTCGGTGATCGCTCGAGGAATCGAAGATGTGAATGATGAGATGGTTGGCCATGATGTGATGAGGATTGCGTGCCACGACCGCATCGAGTAAACGGGTCATCTCGAGCGCTCGTCCGCGCGGCTGCGGACGATTAGTGCCGGCTATCCACGTGGCAGGCGTATCTTCGAGCAATGCTTCCACGTAAAGCGCCGCAGCGTCATCATCGGACGGATGCTTGCGCACGAGCCGCGCCATCGCTTGGCGATAAGCGGCCTCAGCGCGCTTTACGTCACTCCACGGACCCGAGTAGCGCTTGCGCATGGCCTGGATGTATTCGGCCTCTTGCGAACCGGCGAGACTTTCCAATGACGCCGCCCGCTCGATCGCCTGGTGTGCCTCGTTAAACCGCGCCTCGCTCAGCGGAACGTTGATGTCGGCGCTGTAGCCGAGAGCCTGTCCCCAATACGCCATGGCGAGCTTGTGGTCGAGTGCGGCCGCGCGTGCGAATACGCGCACCGCCTCGGTCCCGTTATATGCGTAGTAAAGCGTTAAGCCGCGATCGAACAAAGCTTGCGCTGCACCGCTCTTGGTGGTGACGGCATGATGCGCGGTCGCTAAGGCTACGGGAAGCTGAGACGCCGGTGAAGGTGCCGCCAACATCGCGGTTAAGATTATAGCGACCACACGCCCTCCGCCGCTGTGCTATTCAGGATAAAGAAGAAGAGCGAACCTTACGTCCGCCCTTCGCCAAATACGAGCCTTTGGACCGCTGCTACTTAGCTTTGCGGTTGGCCATGCGCTCCGCTTGATCGGCGACGCGGTCGGTAGCCGCCTTTTGCGCCCCCGCCATCGTCTCCGCGACCTTGAGCGCGTAGTCTTTTTGTAGCCGCATCAGCATGCTGGCGAAGCCGAACGCGTTCTCGATAACCGCCGCCGGGGTGGCGAAGCCGTTTGCGAACGTACGGTCGCCGTTCTCGCTCTGGTCGTTAGCCACGTCGCGCATCGAGGCCATCGCCGCGAGACTGGCGTCTTGGGCCTGCTTGACGTTCTTTAGAACTTCTTCTTGCATCTTGGTCATGAACTGAGTGTACTCGGGCATTGCTGCGCTCCTTTGGGTGCGAGGACTCCAATTAGCCGCTCGACTTGTGCTAAGTATACCAAGCACTCGCTGTATTTGTCAATGGTGAGGCTAAAAACTGAAGGTTGCGAGTGCCCGTGTCCCGTGTGGCGCATGCTACCGCTGGACGAAGCCGCGATATATCCGCATCAGCGTGTCTTTTTGCTCGGTTGACAGCCGAGAGTCGAGTTTGATCGCCGCCTCGACGCGGTCATGCCCGTCGTCGCCGTCGTCTTCGTCAAGTAACCCTGCCTGGCCGTACAAAGTCTCAGCCGACATTTGAAGCGCGTTTGCGATGCTCTTGAGCACGTCTGCCGACGGCTTGTAAAGACCGCGCTCGACTTGGCTCAGATACGGATTGGAGATCTTGGCCATCTCGGAGAGCTGCCGAACCGAAAGGTTAGCCAGCTCCCGCTGGGCCTTGATAAACTCACCTAGACCTTTCCACGGCTCCGAATCTTTCGATCTCACTTTTTCTTTTTTCTCCGCAAAGTCGCCGCGGCAACACGCCTGTCAATCTCAACCATCCCGAGCTTCGTCGCGCCGTTGCGGCGCCGCGCCGGCTTGGCCCTGGTAGAGGCTGTCGCGCCCCTCGGACCTTCTACGCTCTCATCGCCTAGCGGGTCGATCAGCGGCCCGGTCTGATCGACGACGTATCGGCCGGGTGCCGGTTCCCCGGCCGGCAGTTTAGTCGGCGCGATCAGCTTGCCAGAGCGCGCGCAAGCCCACGCGGCCCAATCCTCCCACCAGCTTCCGTCAACTCGCTCTGACGCCGCGCGCCAATCGTCTGGACTGCAATTCTTTTGGGCCACCGCCTTAGTCCAAAAGTGCGCCTTTGGATTGCCGGGGGGATTGACGATGCCGGCCACGTGGCCGCTCGACGACAGCGTGAACTTAGTCTCGCCGCCCACGTGCTGCGTGGTCGCGTAGGTGCCGCGCCACGGCGCGATGTGATCAGCCTCGGCTCCCAAGACGTACAGCGGCGTCTGGATCTTGCCCAAGTCGACCGCCGTGCCGCAAATCGAGAACTCGTCCGGGCGGACCACCGCGTTGTGCAGATAGCACGCGCGCAAATACTGCGAATGCATTGTAGCCGGCAGCCGCGTGCTGTCGCCGTTCCAGGCCAAGATGTCGAACGCCGGTGGCTTGCGCCCCATGAACCAGTTGCTGACGACATAGCTCCAGATGAGATCGTTGCCGCGCAGCGCGTCGAACGTGCCGGCCATCTCGTTGGCCTCCAAAAACCCGCGCGCCGAAGTCTTCTTTTCGAGCCGCTCGATCGCCGCCTCATCGGCGAATATCCCCAAATCGCCCGGCTCGCTGAAATCGATCAGCGAGTTGGTCAACGTCGCCCAGCCGATGCGCCGTGCCTGCTCCTGGCCAAGCGCCGCTAAATGCGCGAGCGCGAGCAGCGTCAGGGTGCCGCCCAAGCACAGCGCCGCCACATTCACCTGCTTGGCTCCCGTCAACTCTTCGACGCACTCGAGGGCCGCCAAAACTCCAAGGCGCAGATAGTCGTCCATCGATAAGGCGGCCATCGATGCATCGGGGTTGCGGTAGCTGATAGCAAAAGTCTGAAAGCCGTGCTTCACGGCCCACTCGACGTACGACCGGCCGGGAGCCAGATCCATTATGTAGTACTTGTTGATCCACGGCGGACTGCACAGGAGCGGCTGCTCGTAGACCTTCGCCGTTTGCGGCTCGTACGCGATGAGCTCGATCAGCTGGTTGCGCATGACGATGCGCCCGGGTGTAGCCGCCAGGTTGCGGCCCACCGTGAAGCTTGAAGTGTCCACTTGGCGCGGCCGCCCGCCGTTGTGCTGGACATCCTCAAGGAAATTCTCCAAACCGCGTACCAAGCTGCCGCCGCCGGTCTCCATCGCCTCTTTGATGACGGCTGGATTCAACCAGGGCACGTTGCTCGGCGCTAGCGCGTCCATCATCAGTCCGATTGCGAACTTAGCTTTGCGGCGCGTCGCCAGGGGCACGCGTGAAGAATCGACCAGTGAATTGGCCGCTCGTACCCGCACGAAGTATTCTTCCAGCGACCCGTGCAGGAAAGGGTTGCGCCTCCACGCCTCATCGCTGAACCGCCGGTCGGCGGCGGGCGGCGCGGCGGCCGGCTCCGGGTGCTCGCCGCCGAGTCGGCGCAACATGTTCAAACCCACCGTCTGCTGTGCGACGGCCAAACTGGCGAGCCACGCGGTCATGCGTGGCAAGTCCATCATCGCGTCGGCCGCCACTTCGCGCAACGCGTCGCCTAGCGAGGCGGGATCCAATCCGGCCACATCGATGCCGTAACTGAACTCCTCGATCGGCATGGATCCGATCACATGTAAAAGCCTCCGTTGACGTCGTAGATCGCGCCCGTGATGTAGCCGGCCTCGTCATCCAGTAAAAAGCGCACGACCCGCGCTACCTCTTCCGGCTTGCCCAGCCGGTGCTCCGGCGTGCGCGCGATCGCCGACTCTACCGCGGCCTTGGGCATGGCCGAGACCAAATCCGTGTTGATAAACCCGGGCGCGACGCAATTGACCGTCACGCCTCGATTGGCCATTTCCAGCGCGACGCTTTTGGTCAACCCGAACAGGCCGGCCTTGGCGGCCGCATAATTGGCCTGGCCGACGTTGCCGGTGTGGCCGATGACGGAACTGATGTTGACGATGCGGCCGTAGCCGCGGTGCACCATGCCGTCGAGCACCACCTTGGTCATAAAAAAGGGGCCGAACAAGTTGACCCGCAGCACGGCTTCCCATTCCTGCACCGTCATCTTCCGTACCGTGCGATCTGCGACGATGCCCGCGCTGTTGACCAGAAAGTCGATGCGTCCGTGATCGCGTTCGACGGCCTCGACTGCTTTACGGCAAGGGTCGAACTCGGACACGTTCGCTTCATAAAAACTCAGCGCCGCGGCCGACCCGTTGAGCGCCGCGCGCATGCGCTGCGTGCGCTCCTCATCGGCTGCTAGACCGATGACCGCCACCTTGGCTCCGTCGGCGACGACGGCGCGGGTGATTGCGGCGCCTATGCCGCTCGCTCCGCCGGTGATGATGCCGACGCGACCGTCCAATAAAGCTTTCCCCATCCGCTAAGTTTACCTAGCAACCGCTGTGCTAGTCAAGCCACACGATGCGCCCTTGGTCCCTAACTACATGTCCAATCCGCCGTTGACCGTATAAACTGCTCCGGTTATGTAACTGGATTCGTCTTCAAGCAGGAACCGTACGACACGGGCGACCTCATCCGGCCTGCCCAAGCGCCGCTGTGGAATCTTTTCGATCACCTTCTCGAGCACCGGCTTGGGCATGGCCTCGACCATCTCAGTACCGATGAACCCCGGCGCTACACAGTTGACGGTGATGCCGCGGCGCGCCATCTCCAGCGCCAAACTCTTGGTAAAGCCGAAAAGCCCAGCTTTGGAAGCGGCGTAATTCGCTTGGCCGACGTTGCCCGTCTCGCCGATGACCGAGCTGATGTTGACTATGCGCCCGGAGCCGCGCCCGATCATGTGCTCCAGCACGGCCTTCGTCATATGAAAAGCCCCGTGAAGGTTCACGTCGAGCACTGCATGCCAGTCGTCGATGCTCATGTTGCGAACGGTCTTGTCGACCGTGATGCCGGCATTGTTGATCAAGTAGTCGATCCGGCCATGGTCCTCGAGCACTTCGGCGACCACTCGTTCGCAGTCCGCGGCATCGTCGACCTTACCCTGGTGAATGGAAATCGACGCTCCTTCCTCACTTAGGGCATCTTTCAGCCGCTCGGCGTTCTCGCGGCCCTTGCTGTAGCCTGCCGCGACGTGCACGCCGCTCTTAGCGAGCATCGTAGTGATGGCCGCTCCAATACCGCGCGATCCGCCGGTGACGACGCCGACCCGTGCTTCAGCCACAACTGCACCTCCCAAGCTCGTGTTATGTATAGGCGTGCATAAACGCCAACCCGCGGCGACGCATTCACTAAACTGTGGCTTGGCTCCAACCAACGGCTAGGTCTATCGCTAGCGGGCTTCGCGCCAAGGCCACACGAATCCCAAGCACAGCGCCGTAGGTACCGAAAGCAAACGGAGTTCGGAATGAAATGACAAATCTACTGGCCCAAGGATCTTTGCAGCGCATGGTCATTGTCCTGATCCTTTATGTTTGCGTGGCGCTGACAGTCATATACGGGATTATGCATGGCTTAGCACCTGCCATGGATCGACTGACCACGCCGGCGATGTTGTTTGCTGCGATAATGTTTTGCATTGCATTGGTCATTCGCATCAAACAGCTAGAAAAGCAGTTAACCGAACTACAAAGCAAGCTCGCCGATCAAGTCTAACATGCGGCCGAGCGTTCCCGCGGCAGCGATCAGCGTCGTTTCGGCGCTGCTGTTCATCGCCGCAGCCGTCGCATTAGCGCAAAAGCCTCCACAGTCAAGTCCACTCAATAAGCTGCAAGCAGCTCGCAGCGTTTTAGGCGCCCACTTTGCCGACATTCAAAGGCGCTCGGGCATGGCCGCCGACTTGCAGGAACGCCTGGACACGGATATAGGCCAGTTTCTCACTCATCAACGCCCTTCATGGATGACCGATGCTGAGTATGGCGACTACACTAAAGACACCGCAACGCTCGACGCGAGCTTGGTTCACCAACTAGCCACCGGCCGATACCACGATCTGGCATCCGTACGCGGCCAGGATGATATTCCTTACCTGACACCCGCGGACGGCACTATGCAGCCGATGGCGGTATACGTCCCGGTCTCTTATGATCCAAAGCGAGCTACTAAGCTCGTCGTATTCTTACACGGGCGGACTTGGACGGAAAACGACATCTTGGCTGCTCAGCCGGTGATCCGGGAGGATGCCGCCGCCACCAACGCCATCATCATCGCTCCGTATGGCCGCGGAGACAATCAGTATGCCGACCCGGCGTCGGCAGACGTCTACGCCGCGTTGGACGTCGCCGAGCGGGCGTTTAAGGTAGATTGCAACCGCGTGTATCTAGCCGGCCACTCGATGGGGGGTTACGGCGTCTTCGTCGTCGGTCCTAAGCATCCGCAGAAGTGGGCGGGCATCCTGGCTGCCTCGGGAGGGATAAACAACGACACGGCCGACGCCATCGATGCGTTAGGCGATGTTCCCGTCTACGTCGTTTGGGGAACCCACGACGAATACGCGCCCGCCGGATACTTCCAAAAGGTCGTCGACACGCTCAAATCGTCCGGCGTGGTGGCTCAAGGATACGAAGAACGCGATGGACGTCATGCGATCGATACGATAAGAGCGTCTTTCGATAAGGCATGGCGGGCGATGCTGAGCAACTCGCGCCAGCGCAACAACGGCTGCTGAGGAGGCGGATCACCGACCGCCTTGCGATGCGCCTTTGCGGCGCTATCGCTCAGCTCCAGGCGCAGGAGTTACTTTGCCGTACAAAGTAACTCCTGCGGGTAGCCGGCTCATGCGAGGGATATTTTGCGCCAAGCATTTCAATTGTGGTTCATCCCCGCGGTTGTGACCACGCTTCTTTGCATCTTCATCAACGCCGCAGTGCAACATGATTTCCGCTCGTCGGCCAACGATCCGCAGGTTCAGCTGGCTGAAGATGGAGCGCGCTCGCTCGCCTATGGTAAATCGGTTGCAGCGTTCGACAGAGACGCTGGCGCCGTTGACATCGCGCGCAGCCTCGCCCCGTGGGTTGCCGTATACGACGCTGCGGGCCATCCGCTGTCATCGACCGGCCGCCTTGACGCCGCCGCCCCTTCGCTTCCGGCCGGCGTCTTTGCTTATACGCGGATGCATGGAGAAGATCGCGTCACTTGGCAGCCGCGGATCGGAGTGCGCAGCGCGATCGTCGTGACCTGGGCAGCCGGGCCACGGCCGCGCTTCGTCGTAGCCGGCCGGTCGCTGAGAGAAGTCGAATCTCGAGTGGACGAACTCAACGGCGTGACCTTGGCCGCCTGGTGTGGCTCGCTTGTCGTCGTGTTCCTCCTCGCGTGGCTAGCATCACGCCGCTCCGCCGTCGCCGCTTGAGGTTGGTATGAAAAACTCGTCGCTCAAATGTTTCCTGACGGCTATCTGCGCCGCCATCTGGGTGTCGTCGTTTTACTTACGAGCAGCGAACTCCACGCCGGCCTTAGGGCCGCCCGGCTCACTGATCAGCTTCAGCCCGATCGCGCCTCCGCCGGGCGCATCGGCCTGGAAAATCCGCTACGTTTCGACCGGCTTGGACGGAAAGCCGATCGAAGTCAGCGGCGTAGTCATCGCCCCGGATTCGCATGGTGCAAACCGTCCGGTCATCGCTTACGCCCATGGAACGACCGGCATCACCGATGCCTGCGCGCCGTCTGCCCGCGATCCCAAATTCAAGTTGCTGACCGGCCTTCAGGACATGATCGCGCACGGCTTCGTCGTGGCAGCGACCGACTACCCTGGCTTGAGCACGCAGGGCATCCATCCATATCTGGTCGGCATTAGCGAGGGCCGCGCCGTTTTGGATTCGATCAGAGCGGCCCGTCACATCCCGGCGGCCAGGGCGTCGGCTCGTTTCGTTTCTTGGGGTTACTCGCAGGGCGGTCATGCGTCGCTGTTCACGGGCCAACTGGCACATAGCTATGCCCCGGAACTTCAACTGGCCGCGATCGCGGCGGGGGCGCCGCCGACCGATTTGTACGAGACGATCAAGTTTCACATCGATCAGAACCGCAACAAACTGCTCGCGGCTTATTTGCTGACATCGTGGGCGGATGTCTACCAGCTTTCACTGAGCGACGTACTGGATGCACGGTCGATCCGCGTCCTGCGGCTGGCCGCGAAGAGCTGTCTGGTGACAAGATTCGATACGGTCGTGGCGGCTTTCCACAATTTCAACTTGGGCAACAAGTTCCTTAACGAGCGGATGCACCAAGATGCTGCGTGGAACAAGCGTTTCCGGGAGAACACTCCTGGCGTCGCTGCCCGCGTTCCCTATTTCATCGCTCAGGGATTGAAAGATACGATCGTGCCGCCCAAAGACACCGAAGCTTACGTAAAACGCGCCTGTGCCGACGGCAACCGCGTCGCTTATGCGAAGTTGCCCGGAATGGGCCATATCGCGGCCGACGCGGACGCCGCAAAAATAGCGGTTGGTTGGGCCGCGGAGCGCTTCAAAGGCGAGTCTGCGCCCTCTGATTGCGCCCGACAGTAGCGGAGCAAAGACCTAAACGGTCAGCGACGAGGGATCTGTATCCTCCGGCCGTGGAAAATGACGCGCAAGCTCCTTGGCGGCCTCTTCGATCCCGTGGATCAAGCCGCCGGTTAAATCGCCGGCCTTGAACCTTTCGCGCAATGCGGCTGCGGTGCGGTGCCAAAACTCTTGGCCGACCTTTTCATGAATCCCGGAATCGCCCAACACGACGAAACGGCGCCGATCTGGTACGACGAAAAACAAAACGCCGTTGTGTTCCGGTGCGCCGGCCACATGTAAGTGCTTGAACGCACGCTCAGCGGCCATCCGCACGTCGCCCCAAAAGCGCGGCGCGAGCGCCACTTGGATCCTGCCGGTCGTGCGCGCCTCGGCCGCGAGGATCGCCGCCTGCACGCGTTTGTCGTCGACATAACGCGCTAACGGGTGGCCGGCTCGCGCGCTCATCGCCTAGCCTCAAACGTCACCATGATCCGGAAGCGCCGCCGCCGCCGCCCATTCCTCCGCCGCCTGAAAAACCACCAAAGCCGCCGCCCCCGAAACCCCCGCCGGAAAAGCCCCAGCCGCCGCGGCTTCCGAAACCGCCGCTCAGATTCGAGCCGATGATCAACATGCGGCCGAGCGCCGAGCGCGTGCTGCTCATGAACAGCAGCAGTAAGAACACCAAAATGATGCCGAGCACGAGCCAGTCGATTGAATAGTCAGTTTGGTCGCCGGTTTGCCCGGCTTGGTCCGCGCCCGGTTGCGCGCTCGCATCCCCGGTGCCTCCACCTATCGTCGCTATCATAGCGCTGACGCCCGAAGCGAGCGCGCCGTCAGCATCACCGGCCTTCAGTCGAGGAGCGATGTCGTTGCGGATGATCCGCGATGCGGTCGCGTCGGTGAGCTGACCTTCCAGACCGTAGCCGACTTCTATGCGCACCTTGTGGTCGCGCGTGAAGACGAAGAGCGCTAGCCCGTCATCCAGCT
Source organism: Vulcanimicrobiota bacterium (assembly GCA_030853635.1). Lineage (GTDB taxonomy): Bacteria > Vulcanimicrobiota > Vulcanimicrobiia > Eremiobacterales > Eremiobacteraceae > Mawsoniella. The sequence continues at coordinate 27,010 of JALYUR010000032.1, forward strand.
TCTTGCGTCCGATCTTCCAAGTGCTAAAGGCCCGACTCGTCCAGTCTTCCAACGGCGCGTCGCCGGTCGTCTGGCCTATCCATACGATGACCTGATGGCCGCTCGACCGTTCGTACGTCGCCAACCGTTCGTCCAGCGACTGGCGCGCCGAAGCGGAGAGCAATCCGGCGTTGTCGGTAACCCATGTCTGAGGCGAGGGCGGGATTGGCGTTTCGGCGCCGAGTGCCGCGGCCAGGTCGACGGTTTGCGGCCGCAAGACGCAAACGGCGGCGAAGGCGGTTAGCGCGGCTGCCAAGGCACCGAAGGTTCGCCGCATTCTTCTAAAATTGTACCTTAGGGACGTTCGCAGCGCCTGGCTGCGCTTGAAAATACACTTTGGGTTTGAAGCGGTCGCCGAAAAACCCGGCATAAATGGCGGTCGGGAACGATTGGCGCGTCGTGTTAAAGCTTTGCGCGACTTGATTGTAACGCATGCGCTCGACCGCGATGCGGTTTTCGGTGCCCTCGAGTTGTGACTGCAGCTCGAGGAAGTTTTCGTTTGCCTTGAGTTCCGGATAGCGCTCGACGACCACCAACAGCCGGGAAAGAGCCGACGACAAACCGTCCTGCGCCGCTTGGAACTTCGCTAAGCCTTGGGGGTCGCTCGTGACGTTCGAGGGGACGGATCCTTGGACTTGGCCTACTTTGGATCGCGCCTGCGCGACCGCGATGTAAGTGCTCTTTTCGAAGTTGGCCACGCCCTTGACCGTCTGAACGAGGTTGGGTATCAAGTCGGCCCGGCGTTGGTACACGTTTTGCACTTGGCCCCACTGCGCTTGCACGCCCTGGTCAAGCGACACGAGCTTGTTATAGGTGCCCGCTCCCCCTAAGACCGCTATCAAGACCAGCAAGACGATCGCCCCAAGGCAGCCGAGGCCGGCACGGTTAGCCATCAATGTTACTCCCTTACAAAAACTCCGGCGCAACGATCAGACCAAACGGCAAACGCCCTAAACGGCTATGTGGATTCATCCGTTATCGCATCGTACTGCCGGGCACTAAGGCGCGATCGCGCGTCCTTCATCAGCCCCCAATATGCCAACAGGCCCCCGAGCAGGCCGAACAGCCACCCGCCGCTCCACAAAAAATGGAGCGGCGCCACGAACAGGCCGATCAAAGCGACAGCCCAGCCCACGAGCAGCGCGTAGACGGCTCGCACGTTTATGCCGTTAGTATAAGAATACATCCCCCGGCGCGCATAAAGCTGCGCGAGATCAAGCCGGCGCCCTCGCACGAGCCAATAGTCGGCGATTGCGATGCCGTCCAGAGGTCCTAAGAGCGCGCCGTAGGTTCCAAGCCAGACGAAGATATAGTTGCTGAATTGAGCGAGCACGTACCATGGCTGCATGGCCAGGCTGAGGATGCCGGTCATGACCGCTCCCAAGGCGAAGCTGATGCGCTGCGGCCAAAGGTTTTCGAACGCGCGGGCCGGCGCCATCACGTTTGCCCCGACGTTTATCGTGACCGACGATAGGATGACGACAAAGCCTGCGACGATGACGGCGGCGGGCGGAAAGCGCAAGATCAGTTCCACCGGGTTCCATAACGCTTTGCCGAACACGAGCACCGTCGCCGAGGTCACCGCAATACCCACGAACGAGAAAGCCGCCATGCTCAAAGGCATCGACGCCGCCTGGGCCAGCATCTGACCCCGCTGAGACCGCGCATAGCGCGTGTAGTCCGGAATGTTCAACGCCAGGGTGGCCCAAAAAGCGATGACCCCGATGACCGATGGGTAAAACGCCCGCCAGAACGTCGCGCCGTGGATCTGCGCCGGGGCCGACAGCATGCCGCCAAAGCCGCCGGCGCGTACCGCGGCCCAACCGAGCAGTATCAGGCTGCCCGCCGCCAAAGTCGGGGCCGCGACGACCGCGAGCTTGCCGATCGTTTGCGGCCCGCGCATGGCGATCGCGACGTTGATGGCCCAAAACAACATGAAAGCCAGCGGCAGATGGATCGCGATCGCGTTCCAGCCGCCAAACACCCGCCCCAATATGGCGTCGACTGCTTGACCGCCGAACCAAGCGTTGATGCCGAACCAGCCGGCAGCGATGACCGCACGAGCAAGCGCCGGGATGTGCGCGCCGCGAGTGCCGAACCACAGGCGGGCGAAGACGGGATAAGGGATGCCGAACTTCGTGCCGGCGTGCGAGACCAACAGGATTGGGACGAGCACGATGCAGCTGCCGGTGAAGATCGTGAGCACCGACTCCCACCAATTCATCCCTAAGGCGATCATGCCGCTCGCCAGGGAGTAAGTCGGCAGGCAGATGCACATGCCGACCCATAGCGACGCGAACTTGGGACCCGGCCACGTGTGTTCTGCGAGCGTGCACGGCCGCAAATCGTCATTCCACAGCGACCGATTCTCGCTAGCTTGGACCTGGGCCGCGTCCGACAACACGACGACGTCGCCGGCTGCGACCTGGGAACCCATCTCTACAGGGAAGCCATCTCTTGATACGTCTCAGGCCGGCGGTCGCGGTAAAATTGCCAGATATCGCGCACCTCGCCGATCACCTCGCGGTCCATCTCGCCGATCACGACTTCGTCCTTGTCCCTGCTGCCCACGGCAACGAACTCACCACGCGGATTTACAAGGTATGCCTGACCGTAAAACTCGCCCATGTTCCACGGCGGCTCCCAACCCACCCGATTGATGGCGCCGACGTAATAACCGTTGGCAACGGCATGCGCGGGCTGCTCGAGCTTCCATAGGTGCTCGGAGAGGCCCGCGACGGTTGCAGACGGATTCAGCACGATCTCGGCGCCGTGCAAGCCCAGCAACCGAGCGCCCTCGGGAAAATGGCGGTCGTAACAGACGTAGACGCCGACCTTGGCGAACTGCGTGTCGAACACCGGATAGCCCGCATTGCCCGGTCGGAAATAAAATTTTTCCCAAAAACCGCAGCTTGGCGGCCCCGCCTGCACCTGCGGCAAGTGGTGCTTGCGGTATTTGCCGAGATATTTGCCGTCCGCGTCGATGACCGCCGCTGTGTTGTAGTAGACGCCCGCCAGTTCTTCTTCGTAGAGCGGCACGACGAGCACGATGCCCAGCTCCTTTGCCAAGTCCTGCATCAGCCGCGTCGTGGGACCGTCGGGCACGCGCTCGGCTGCGGCGTACCACTTCCTATTCTGCTCGGTGCAGAAGTAGGGGCCGTAAAACAGCTCTTGCAGGCACACGATCTGCGCGCCGCTTGCTTTAGCTGCACGGACCATACGCACGTGCTTTGCTATCGCGGCCTCTTTGTGTGCTTGGACCGGCTCGTCACCGTCCACGTCGTGATGCGCTTGGATGAGGCCGATCGTAATCTTAGAGTCCAAATCCAGGGAGCCTCCGCGGTCGCTTATAGCTCATAGTTGGACGGGGAAGAACCTAGCGCTCTTTTGAAAGACGCCCGACCCGGCGCGGCCTAAAAAGCGCCCGTCGTCCACTATCTTGTTCCCTCTTAAGAAGACGGTGCGCGGTTTGCCGGTCACCTGCATCCCTTCGAAAATGTTGTTGTCGACGTTCATGTGATGGTCGGCGGCCGAAATCGTGCGTGTCGCGCCTGGATCCCAGATGAGGATATCCGCGTCGCTGCCGACAGCGATCGTTCCCTTGCGTGGATACAAGCCGAACAGCTTGGCCGCATTGGTCGAGGTCAGCGCGACGAAGCTGCTCAAGCCTATAACGCCCGCGTTGACGCCGTAATGGTAGAAAATGGCCATGCGATCCTCGATCGTAGGTGCGCCGTTGGGAATCTTGGAGAAATCGTCGCGCCCTAATTCTTTTTGCTTTACATGATTGAAAGAACAATGGTCCGATGCCACGGTGTGCAGCTCCATATTCTTGAGCTTGCGGAGCAGAGCGCTCTGGTCGGCTTTGCCGCGCAGCGGCGGCGACATGACGTAGTTGGCTCCTTCGAATCCGGGCCGCTCGTAATCCGATGAATCGCACACCAAATACTGCTCGCATGTCTCGCCGTAGACCGGCAGGCCCCATTTACGCGCTTCGCTTAGCGCGTCGGCCGCCATCGCGCACGTCACGTGGACCACGTACAGCGGGGCCTGCGCCATTTCCGCAAGGCGGATCGCGCGCCAGGTGGCCTCCGCCTCGGCCTGCGGCGGCCGGGTGAGCGCGTGATGTTTGGGCTCCCTGCGGCCGGCTGCGCGTGCCTCGTTGACCAAAACGTCGATGACGTCACCGTTCTCCGCATGCACCTGCACCAAGCCGCCGTGCTGGGCGCAGGCCTTGAGGACCTTGAACATCGTCTGATCGTCGACTTGCAGCACGTTCTTATAAGCCATGAAGACCTTGAACGAGCTGACGCCTTCGGTCTCGATGACCTCGGGGATCTCGGCGATGATTTCGTCGCGCCCATCCGCAACGGTTACGTGAAAGGCATAGTCGATGACGGCTTTGCCGCGCGCTTTCTTGTGCCAGGTGTCCAGCGCTTCGCGCAGGCTCTTATCCTTTTGGTGCAGGGCAAAATCGATGATCGTCGTCGTGCCGCCGAGCGCGGCCGCCGTCGTGCCCGTCTTGAAATCGTCGGCGGTTATCGTCCCGCCGAACGGCATGTCGAGATGCGTGTGAGGATCGATGCCTCCCGGCATGACCAAGCAGCCTTTGGCGTCGACTAGCTCATGCCCGACGCGCGGGATATGCTTGGCTAGCGCGGAGACGACTTCTCCCTCTAAGAGCACATCCGCGGAGGCCACGTCGCCCGCCGTCACGACCGTGCCGCCGCTTATGATCGTTCCCACCTAACGCGTCTCCAGGCCGGCCAAAGCTTGGCGCTGTTTCCAGGATTGGGAAGGGTTGCCGGTGTCCACTTCCAGCATGTGGATGCAGTCCACCGGACAGATCATCGCGCACAGATTGCAGCCGACGCATTCGGATTCGTCCACGACGACCGTGTCGCGGCCATCCGAGCGCACCACCCGGTCGATGCATTGGTGGGCCGCGTCCTCGCAAGCGATATAACACTTGTTGCAGTGAATGCAAACGTCCTGATCGATGCGAGCCACGACCTTGTATTCGAGGTTGAGGTTTTCCCAGGTGGTCATCCGGTCGACTGATTTGCCTACGATGTCGCCGACGGACGCTATGCCGCGCCCATCCAAGTAGTTGTTCAGGCCGTCGATCATGTCTTCGATGATTCCAAAGCCGTGATGCATGACGGCGGTGCACACTTGGACGTTGGTCGCGCCCATCAGCATGAATTCGACGGCGTCTTGCCACGTCGCAATCCCGCCGATTGCCGAGATCGGAATGCCGACCTGGTCATCGCGCGCGCAATCGGCCACCATGTTGAGCGCGATAGGCTTGACGGCAGGACCGCAGTATCCGCCGTGCGAGCTCTTGCCGTCGACTTGGGGGATGGGCTTCCAGCTGTCGAGGTCGACGCCGATGAGGCTGTTGATCGTGTTGATCATGCTGACCGCGTGAGCTCCGCCCTGCGCGGCTCCACGCGCGGTATGGCGGACGTCGGTGATGTTCGGCGTCAGCTTCACGATGACCGGTACTTGCGAAACCTCGACCACCCAGGCTGTCGTCTGGGCGACCAAATCCGGCACTTGGCCGACCGCCGACCCCATGCCGCGCTCCGACATGCCGTGCGGGCAGCCGAAGTTCAATTCGAAACCGTCGACGCCGACGGCTTGGACGGCTTTGACCAGTTCGTGCCAGCGCCGGCGCTGCGGCATTTCCATCAGTGACGCCACGATGGCGCGATCGGGAAAGGCGCGCTTGACTTGTTCGATTTCGCGCAGATTATCCTCAAGCGGCCGATCGGTGATAAGTTCGATGTTGTTCATGCCGATCAGCTTGGTGTGCTTGAAGTTCAGTCCGCCGAAGCGCGACGTGACGTTGACGATGGGCTCGCCCAGAGTCTTCCAAACGGCGCCTCCCCAGCCCGCCTCGAATGCTCGCATCACTTGATAGCCGCTGTTGGTGGGCGGCGCCGAGGCCAGCCAAAACGGATTGGGGCTGCGGATCCCGGCGAGGTTGACGCGTATATCTGCCATGGCTTTCCCCTCGAGCTTAAGTCAACGCCCCAGTCACAGACCGTGGCGTTGCATCCGGACTGACGGCCGACGTTTGGCGCAACAGCCTGTGCGCGCTCGCGGCGGCGATCTTGCCTTGCTCGGCCGCCTCCACCACCATTGCCTCGCGCGCTCCCTTGGAAAAGATGCAATCGCCGGCCGCGAACACCTTAGGATGCGACGTGCGCAGCGTATCGTCGACTGCGACGACGCCATGGCGCTGGGCGAGTCCGAAGCCGTCGATCAGATCGCTCAGCCGGCTCTGGCCGGTCGCGCGAATGACCGTTTGCGCGTCGATGGCGAACTCCGACCCGGATACAGCGGCCGGCAACGACCGCATGGAACTATCAGCCGACCGCTCCACTGACGTGCGTACGAACTCCGCTCCGCTGACCTTCGACCCCTCGCCCAGCATGCGGACGGGCGCGCAGTACCAGCGGAATTCAACTCCTTCGTGTTTGGCAAAATCGTACTCGAACGGATAAGCAGTCATGTCACTTTCGCCGCGGCGGTAATACATGGTGACGCTAGGCGCTCCTAAACGCTTAGCGCATGTCGCCGCGTCGATGGCTGTATTGCCGGCGCCGATGACCGCGACGTTTGGCCCTAACGCCCCCAGACCGTAACCGCATTTGGCACGCGCAATGAAGTCCAAAGCGTCCCACACGCCTTCCAAGTCCTCGCCCGCAATGCGCAGCGGCGGAACGCTGCCCATGCCGCACGCCAAAATTACGGCGTCGAAGCCGGCGACAAGCCCCGCGGGCCCGACATCCTCGCCGACGCGAATACCGCAGCGCACCTCCACTCCGAGCTTAACCACCTGCTCCGCTTCCCAAAGCGCGACATCCGCGGACAAACGAAATGGCACGATGCCGTAAGTATTGAGCCCGCCCAGGGCCGAGTTGGCCTCGAAGATCGTCACCGCGTGGCCGAGGCGGCGAAGTTGGCGAGCCGCCGATAGTCCGGCCGGTCCGCCCCCGACGACGGCGACTTTCTTTCCGGTCGAGGGGCCCGCTTCGAACAGCTGCACATCGGCCTTTGCCAGCCAATCGGTAGTGTAGCGTTGCAGATCGCCGATTCGTATGGGCCGGTCGTCCTCGGCATAGACGCAAGCGCCCTCGCACAGGTCTTCGGTGGGGCAAACGCGCGCGCAGCTCGCGCCCATCGGGTTGGCCTCCATGATGACCCGGGCGCTGCCCTTTAAGTTTCCGGTCGTGATCTTGCGGATGAAAGACGCCACGTCGATGTGAGTGGGGCATGCTCGCGTGCATGGAGCGTCGTAACAATTCAGACAGCGATTGGCTTCGGCGACGACCTCCAGCTCGGAAAGCTCCGCGTGAATGGACGGACCGAGTGAGGTTGCGGACGCCGCCGGTGCGGGGTTCACGCTATCGTTGGTCGCCGGTCACAACGTTACCATCGGGCTATGGTGACCTTCTGCTGCGTGTAAAATGCGACGCCGTCTTTGCCGTGCACCCGAGTGTCCCCGTACATCGATTCTTTGACGCCGCCGAACGGAAAAAATGCCATCGGCGCGGCCACGCCGATGTTTACTCCGACCATGCCGGTTTCGATGCGCGATGAGAATACCCGCGCCGCGGCGCCGCTCTGAGTAAATATCGAAGCGGCGTTGCCGTATTCGGACGCATTGGCTAGTTCGATCGCCGCCTCCAGGTCAGGCGCGCGGACTATCGACAGCACCGGCCCGAATATTTCTTCGCGCGCGATCGACGCGTTCGGGTCGACGTGGTCAAAGACGGTGGGACCCAAAAAGGTGCCGTCGCCTTGGGGCGTCTGGACGGCTCGGCCGTCGTGCACCAGCTTGGCACCGCTCTTGATACCCTCGTCGATGTAGCGCTCGATGCGCGCCTTAGCTTGCGCGCTGATGACCGGCCCCATGCCGGTTCCCTCATCCGTGGCCGAGCCGAGCGAAAGCCGCTTGCATGCATGCTCGATCAGGGGCAGTAGGCGTTCACCGGCCTCGCCTACGGCCGCGACGACGGAACCTGCCAAACAGCGTTCTCCAGCGCCGCCGAACGCGGACGACATGATGCCGGCGACCGTGGTTTCGTTGACACCGTCCGGCATGACGACGAGGAAGTTCTTAGCGCCGCCAAGAGCCTGGACACGTTTGCGGTGCGCGATCGCCATGGCTTGCACCGACTTGGCCACCCCCGAGGAGCCGACGAAGGAAACGGCCCGCGTATCGGGATGGCATATCAACGCTTCGACGGTTTCGCGCTCGCCGTGCACCAAGTTGAGGACGCCGTCCGGAAAATCACAGTGCGAGAAAAGCTCGGCGATGCGGACGGCCGTGAGCGGCGTGAGTTGAGACGGTTTCAGCACGAATGTGTTGCCGGCGGCGACCGCGATCGGATACATCCACAGCGGCACCATAGCGGGAAAGTTGAACGGCGTGATGCCGACGCACACGCCAAGCGGCTGGCGGATCGTCTGCGAGTCGATATCGCGGGCTATATTTTCAAGGCTATCGCCCATGAGAAGCGATGGCATGCCGCAGGCGAACTCGACCATCTCGATTGCGCGTCGTACTTCGGCCCGCGCATCGGCCAGAGTCTTGCCGTTTTCTTTACAGATGAGGCGGGCGAGCTCTTCGCGATTTTTTTCGAGCAGTTGCGTGAACGGGAAAAGACGCCGCGCACGTTCCACGACCGGCACGTGGCGCCAGACCGCAAAGGCTTTGTGGGCCGCCCGAACAGCCCGATCGACCTCCTCGGCCCTGCACAGCGGCACGCGCCCCAGCACATCGCCGTCAGATGGATTACTGACGTCGATGTACGAGCCAGCCGACTCAGACCACGAACCACCGATGAGCATGTCAAGCTTACGAGCCGGCGCCAGGGTCTGCATTGCCTTTACCTTTCCTGGTCGTGCCTGAAGATGCCAACGCGGTCGCCTCCCGCCCCAGCAGGTCGTCAGTCAGAGCCGATGGAGTTTCGCCCGAACCGCTCGCGGCCCTTCGCTATGCGCCATTACGGCCCTTAAATTCGTAGCTCTTGTCCGGCTGTTGGCAAAAGCGGCGGCCTATGCCGCAGGCGTTGCTCGTTTCGTGCGGCGCTGAGCGATTCGTTCTTCCAAACCGGCCACCAAGATGTACAAAAGCGGCACGACGAAGAGGTTGAGTACTGTGGACAGGATCATTCCGCCGAATACGGCCGTGCCCAATGAATGGCGGCTGGCTTGGCCCGCTCCTGTAGCCAAGACCAGCGGAGTGATGCCGAAGATGAAGGCGAGCGAGGTCATCATGATCGGCCGAAAACGAGTCTGCGCCGCTTCGAACGCCGCCTGGATCAAAGGCACGCCGCGGCGACGCAGCTGATTGCCGAACTCCACGATCAGGATGCTGTTCTTGCTCGCTAGACCGACCAGCATCACCAGGCCGACTTGGGTGAAGATGTCGTTTTGCAGGCCGCGGATCCAAATGGCCGTCAGCGCGCCCAGGATCGCAAGCGGCACTGCCGTGATGATGATGAACGGATCGACTAGGCTCTCGTACTGGGCGGCCAGCACCAAGAACACGAATACGACGGCAAGGCCGAAGATCAGCAGCGTTAGGCGGCCGGCTTCGATTTGCTCGAGCGAAGTGCCGGTCCACTCATAGCCCATCCCCGACGGTAGAATGGTCCGCGCCAGCGTTTGCATCTCGGTCACTGCCTGACCCGTGGAAGTCCCTGGCCCCGGCTGGCCGTTCAGTTCTACCGATCGGAAAAGATTATAGTGCGTGATGAACGGCGGCCCCAGCGTTTTTGACAAGGTCACGAGCGCGCTCAGCGGCACCATAGTGCCGCTTGCGGAGCGCACGTAAATGCCGTTTATGTCGGCGATGCGCGCCCGACTGGCCGCTTCGCCCTGAACGTAAACGCGGTAAGACTTGCTGCCATAGTTGAAATCGTTCACGTAGTCCGAGCCGAGCAGAATGTGAAGGTTCGAATAGACGTCATCGAGCTTTATGTTTAGAGCTTTGACGGCGTTGCGATCGATGCTGACCAAGACCTGCGGACTGTCCGTCCTGAACGACGTGAACACCGAGCGCAGCTTTGGATCGGTATTGCCCCGGTACTCGAAGGCGCCGGCCGCCTGAGCGAGCGCTTGCAGACCCAAGTTGTTTTGATCTTCGATCTGAAAGTCGAAACCGCCGATATTACCGGCGCCCTGGATAGCCGGCGGGTTAAAGGCGAAAGCCGACGCCCCGGTGATGCCCATGAGCTTGCCGCCCAGACGTCCTAAGATCGCCGCCATCGAGTGATCCCGGCCGCGGCGTTGCGACCACGGCTTGGTGCTCGCGAACATGATGCCGTTGTTCGGTCCGACGCCTGTAAAACTAAATCCGCTGACGCTGAAGACGTTTTGGACGTCCGGTTCGGAGCGCACGATCTGCTGTGCTTGGCGCATGACCGAATCGGTGTAGCCTAACGACGAACCCGGTGGCCCCTGCACGACGACGACAAAGAAGCCTTCATCTTCATCCGGTATGAAACCGGTCGGAACGGCGCTGAACATCCACGCCGTCACCCCGAGCAGCAGGATGAAGCCCGCGATGACCGGCACGCGAAAACGATAGATCGCGGGCAACGCTTTGCGATAGGCGTCCCGCACTCGAGCGATCGCGCGCGACACCCAGCGCAGCACGGCGCCATGCGGCTGCTCCTCGCGTTCCAAAAGCGCCGCCAGCGCCGGCGTCAACGTCAGTGCGGTAAATGCCGAAATCGTGATGGAGGAGGCGATCGTCAGCGCAAACTGCTTGTACAGTTCGCCGGTCGTGCCCGGAAAGAATCCGACCGGCACGAACACCGCGAGCAGCACGAGTGACGTGGCGATGACCGCGCTCGCGATTTCTACCATCGCAAGCGGTGCCGCTTCCTTGGCGGGCATCTTCTTGTCCTGGACGTAGCGGGCGATGTTCTCGATGACGACGATTGCGTCATCGACCACTAATCCGGTCGCCAACGTCAAGCCGAACAAAGTGAGGACGTTGATCGAAAAGCCCAGCGCCTTTAACAGCGCAAAGGTTCCGACGAGCGAGACCGGTATGGTTATGGCCGGTATGAGCGTCGTGCGCCAGTCCTGCAAGAACAAGAAGATCACCAGCACGACCAGTAGGATCGCTAAGCCTAGCGTGATGAGGACTTCCCTTATCGACTCGTGGACGAAGGTGGTCGTGTCGAAAGCGACTTGATAGCGCACGCCGGTCGGGAAATCGTGCATCAATCGCTGCAAGGCAGCGTTGACGCCCCGCGAGACATTGAGCGAATTGGCATCCGGCAGCTGTAAAACGCCCAATCCGACCGCCGTCTTGCCGTTGAAGTTCAAGTTCGCCGAGTACGCTTGGGCGCCCAACTCGACGCGGCCGACGTCGCCGATGCGCACCAGGTATCCGGCGCCGGATTTGATCACGACATCGGCAAACGCTTCCGGTGAGGTTAAGCGCCCCGCAGCGCGGACGTTAAGCGTGTAGGGCTGACCTGCAGGCTCAGGCTGGGCGCCGATTTGCCCAGCCGCTACTTGCACGTTCTGTTCGCGCAGCGCGCTGTCGATATCGTCCGCCGTCAGGCGATACGCTTGCAGCTTGCTCGGGTCCAGCCAGATGCGCATGGCGTACTTACGCTCGCCGAAGATGATGACGTCGCCGACGCCTCGGACCCGCTTGAGCGCTTCGGTGATGTAGCGATCCGCGTAGTTGCTAAGAAAGAGGCTATCGTACTTGGGATTGTCTGAAGTGAGGGCGATCGCCATCACGAAGGAGCTCGAGTTCTTCGAGACGGTCACTCCGGTTTGAGTGACGGCGGCGGGCAAGATTCCCTGTACGGTGCTGATCCGGCTTTGCACGTCTTGCGCAGCTTTGTCCGGATCGCGCCCTAGGTTGAAGGTCGCGACGACCTGACTCGATCCGTCATCGCCGGAGCTCGACGAGATGTAGCGCAGCCCCTCGACGCCGTTGATGGCTTGCTCTAGCGGTGTCGTAACGGATTGTTCGACCGCTTCGGCGTTGGCCCCGACGTATTCGGCGCCTACGGTTATCTGCGGCGGAGCGATGTTCGGGTATTGCGCGACGGGCAGTGTCGGTATGGCGATGGCGCCGGCCAGCAAGATCACCGCCGCGCAGACGGCGGCGAAGATCGGCCGGGTGATGAAGAACTTCGCGAACATCGGGGGCCGGCTAGCGCGCTCCGGCCGGCATTACTTGGACGGGCATCCCGGGCTGCAGCGTCGCCGGGTGATTGAGGATGGCCTGTATGCCGGGCTTTAGGCCAGGCCCGGATACTTCCACGGCCGCATCGTTTTGTGAGCCCACTTCCACGGCGACCGGCTTTGCCTTGCCGCCGTCGATGATGAAGATGGAGTTACCGGCTTCGGTCTGGTACACGGCCGTGCGCGGCGCCAGCAAAACGTTATGCTTGCGGGCTTTGGCGAAGGAGACCGTCGCCACCATGCCGCCGCGCAACGCGGCATCTTTGTTGGCCAGCGGAATGCGCGCGCGATAGGTCAGCGTTCCGGGTTCCGCGGCTTGCGACATATACGCGACGCTGCCATGCCATGACCGGCCAGCGGCTCCGCCGGTGGTCACCGCCACCGGCGTGCCGACGCGGACGGTTTCTAGATCCTGACCGGCGACCGAGGCATCGACGAAGACCGGATCGAGCTGAGCAACTTCCATAAGGGTGGTTCCGGGCGCCGCGAGCGCTCCGGCATCGACGCTTCGGTTAGTGACGACCCCATCGAACGGCGCGCGCACTTCGGTCTGGGATATCTGCGATTGGATCAAGCCCACGGCCGCCTGCGCTTGGTCGACGGTGGCTCGCGCGTTCCTCAAGTCGGCAGCAGCGGCGTTGGGCGCTTGTCCGTTTGTCTGCGAGAGCGCAGCGTTTTGGGATGAGGCTTGGGCAACGCTGAGCGCCGCATCGGCAGCCGATGCCTGTTGACGTGCCTGATCCAAGGCCGACTGCGACACGTAACCCTGGCTGAACAGGCTTTGCGTGCGGCGCAGCGTTTCGCGAGCGGTCTCGTCTGCTACGCGCGCCGATGCGGTGTTGGCGTTCGTGCTCGTCATCGTGCCGCTCGCGTTGGCTTGCGTCTGATCCAGCTTCGCGCGCGCGGATTCGAGCTGCGCCTGATTTTGGCGAAGCTGCGCGCGCAGCGTCGCATCGTCGATCTTGACGAGCAATTGCCCCTTCGACACGCGCTCGCCGATCTGCGGCCCCACCGACAAAACGGTGCCTGAGATAACCGAGGACAACGCAGCGAATTGTTTGGGCACGACCGAACCCGTGACGCTAAAGGATTCGACCATGTCGCCGCGGCGCAGCGGTTGCGCTGAGACCGGTACGGCGAAAGCACCGCCGCCACCGAAAGCGCCGGCGGGCGGACCGTGCTTTGCGCACCCCGGCAGCAACAAGGCGACCAGGATACCGCATGCGGTTTTGGCGTTCATCGTGCGCGGTGGTTATACGGGTGATGAGGGCAACCTCTTGCTTGCGAGAGACTAATCGAGGATGTTAACGCGACCTGACTTGGCCCGAAGCTGACAAGCGGCTTGCCAAACGAGTGATTCAATTCGCAGGGCTTGGACCGGCCTGCAACGGAATCGTCGGCCCTTATGGCTATGTTGATAGGGCGGGTCAAGCCGCTCGACCGGATACTTGTCGAGGCTGACAACAAGGATCGCGGCCTCAAGCGCACGCTCGGGGCCGTCGCGCTCACGGCGATGGGCATCGGGACGATCATCGGCACCGGTATCTTCGTTTTGACTGGCATCGCCGCCGCTACCAAAGCCGGCCCGGCGCTCACCCTGTCGTTCGTCGTCGCCGGTATCGTCAGCGCGCTTGCGGCTTTATGCTACGCCGAGCTTGCAAGCTCCGTGCCGATCTCCGGCAGCGCCTACACGTATGCCTACGCTACTTTGGGCGAACTGATCGCCTGGATCATCGGCTGGGACCTCGTCTTGGAATACGGCGTGGGAGCGGCTACGGTGAGCATCGGCTGGTCCGGCTACCTGGCCAACTTTCTTCAGAGCGCGTTTGGCATCATGATTCCGGTGAAGTGGCAGCACGCACCCTACGACTTGGGCTCCGGCGGCCAGATCATACACGGTTTCGCCAACCTTCCCGCGGCGTGCATCATCTTATTGATCACGCTTTTGCTCGTCAAAGGCACGCGCGAGTCGAGCATCGTCAACACGGTCATCGTTATCATCAAACTGTCGGTCGTGCTCTTTTTCCTGGCGATCGGATTCGGGCACATCAACCACGCGAACTGGCACCCGTACTTTCCGTTCGGCTGGAGCGGCGTGTTCGCGGGCGCGGCATTCATATTTTTTGCCTACATCGGATTCGATTCGATTTCGACCGCCGCTGAAGAAGCAAAGAATCCGCAACGCGACCTGCCGCTCGGGATCCTGTTGAGCCTCACCATTTGCACCGTGCTCTACATCGCCGTCGTCGCGGTGCTGACCGGCATCATCAAATACACGCATCTGAGCGTTCCATCCCCGGTCTCGTTCGCGATCATCTCGCTGGGCCATCTGAATTGGGCCGGAGCGATAATCTCAGTCGGCGCCATCTGCGGACTCACGACCGTCCTGCTCACGCTGATGTACGGCCAAAGCCGCATCCTCTACGCCATGTCGCGCGACGGCCTGCTGCCTCAGGTCTTCGCGCGCTTGCATCCCGCCTGGCGCACCCCGTTCGTCGCTACGTTGACGATCGGCGTCGTATTCGCCGTCATCGCCGCCTTCACGCCCATCGGCATCGTCACCGAGCTCACGAACATCGGCACCTTGGCCGCGTTCATACTGACCGCCGTCGCGGTCATCATCCTGCGGCGCACCTATCCGGCTATGAAGCGTGGGTTTCGAGTGCCGTTTTCACCGGTCGTGCCGGTCATCTCGGCGCTGGCTTCGTTCTTTTTGATCACTCAGCTGCGGCCGTTCACGTGGGTCAGCTTTGTCATCTGGCTGCTCATCGGGCTGGCGATCTACAGTGCCTACGGCCGCACTCACAGTGCAATCGCCCTCGGACAACCCACGACGCCGCTCGAATCGCCCCGCGTCAACTGACGCTAAAGGCCAAGGCGCAAAGCGGCTGCGGACAATCGATGAAAGGCTGGACATGAAAACGCTCGCACCGCTTTGCGCGCTGGTCGCGTTCATCGCTTGGGGTACCGCCGCCTACGCCGACGTTCCGTCCGGGAGCTTTGACGTCGGCAGCATACACGTTGACAAGTATGCTGCCGTCAACGCCGGCGGAAGCGCTCTTATCCTCATCCCCGGCGCAACGAATAACGCATCGGTATGGGATGCCACTATCCAGCGTTTCGCGCCTTCACACGCGATCTACGCGTTGACCCTGGCAGGTTTTGGCGGGCGCCCCGCCGTGACGGCGCCCATGTTGGATAAGGCGACCGCCGACATTGCCGCGTTGATCGAAAAAGAACACATAGACAAGCCGGTCGTGATCGGGCACAGCTTGGGCGGTCACTTGGCTTTGCGACTGGCCGCCGAGCACGGCGCCATGCTGCGCGCGGCCGTCGCGGTCGACGGTCTTCCCGTTTACCCGGGCTATGAAGCCATGACGGCCGAGCAGCGCAGCGCCGCGGCCGCTAAGACGGCGGCCCAGATAAGCAGCGCGGCCACGTCCGAGCAACTGACGTCGCTGTTACGAGCCTACATAATTCCCTACATGACGCTCCCTAGGAACGTCGACACGGTCGTGAAGCTCAGCGCGGGAGCGGACGTGGCCGCGACCGCCCAGTACATGCGCGAATTGCTCAGCGACGACTCGCGACCGCAGCTTTCCCGGATCGGCGTGCCGGTGCTGGAGATAGCCCCTTACGATTCAGCCCTCGATGGTAACCCCCCGCTGAGCTTTGCGACGGCCGCCGCGAAGCAGACCTATTACGAGGCGCTGCTCAAAAATGACAAGACCGCGACGGTCAAAATGATCGAAGGCTCTCGTCATTATGTGATGTACGATCAGCCCGACGCTTTCTACGCGACGCTTGAGGCCTTCCTCGCTACCCTAAAATAACTCCGGTGCCGGGTCGCTCTGCCCTGCCGGCACTACATAGCCGCCGAAGCGTTGATCAGCCGCTCGCGCAGCTCCGGGTCGGTCGCCGCGTCGATAACCGTCCATGCCATCGCGACCGCACCGTCGTAGACGGCTTGATCGGCCGCGGGTCGCGCGCAGCATGCCGCAAAATCCGGTTGATGGTTGACGGCTGGAAAAGAGTCGATGCCGATGAACGGATGAATCGACGGCAGCGCCAGCGAGACGTTGCCCATGTCGGTCGAAGCCGCCGCTTTGTCGAGCAGCGCCTCGACGTCGGGGAACTGGCGCCCGAGCTCTTGCGCGTTGCGCTGATAAGCGGCGGCGAGCTGCCGGTCGTGGCGTAGCTGGGCGTAAGGTTTGGACCCACCGACGATTTCCAGCGTCGCGCCCGTCGCCAATGCGCCGGCCTCAAAGCAGCGATAGACTTTGGCGCGCAGCGCTTCTAGCTCTTCGATCGTCTCCGACCGCACGATGAATCTGCCTTCGGTGTGCGCTGGCACGATGTTCGGTGCGTCGCCGCCCTTGGTGATGATGCCGTGGATCCGGGCGGTCGTGGAGACGTGCTGGCGCAACAGCCCAAGCGCCGTCTGCGCCAACGTCAACGCGTCGAGCGCGTTGATCCCAAGCTCAGGAAACGCAGCGGCGTGCGACTCGCGCCCCGTGTAACGGACGAAAAAGGCCGAGGCCGCAAGGCCTTTGGGCGCGACCGCATCGACCGGCGTCGGATGCACCATCATCGCCGCGTGCACGCCATCGAAGGCGCCCCGCTCGAGCATCAAGATCTTGCCGCCGGCATCGCCTACCTCTTCGGCGGGCGTGCCTAGCACGCTGACCGTCAGACCCAGATCGTCGGCCAGCGAAGCGGCGGCTATACCCGCTCCGACCGCCATCGCGGCTATGACGTTGTGCCCGCATGCATGGCCGATGCCTGGCAGCGCATCGTATTCCGCGCAGATCGCGATATGCAGCGGTCCGCTTCCGCGGCGCGCCCGAAAAGCGGTTGGCAAGTCGCAGACGCCGGTCTGGACGTCCATGCCGGCTCCGGCCAACATTTCCGAGAGCCAAGCGCATGCCCGCGTTTCTTCGAACCCGGTCTCCGGATGGGCGTGGATGCGATGGCTTAGCGCTACGAGGTCGTCTCGCAGGGAGTCTACTCGCTGGCGCGCAGCTGCCTTGAAATTTTTCGGGCGCTGACGGGCCATGCGCCCATGGTTGCGCAAAACCGAAGTCTGGAACCTGCCCGCCCGGACCGGCCTGTCGCGCGGATAACTCACGCGAGTGCCGAACCGCTGACTACCTTTCGAACGCCACCTCAGTAAGGGAGCGTCATATGCCAAGCCTGCGCCGACTCAGTGTTTCCTTAATCGTAACGTTAGTGTTGGCGGCGGCCGCAAACGCCGCGGGCCAATCGACCGGTGTCGCTTTCGATCAGCTCGATAAGATAGCGTTTGCCGGCACGACCATATCGCTGGACTCGTTCGCCAAAGATCGGGCGGACATCTTAGCCGCGAGCAGCTCCAGCCAGTATCCCGCTTCGGGCGACGATCCGCTGCAGCAGACCATGCAAGCCACCGGCTTGGGCGCTCTGATGAAAGGGTCGGTGCTGCGCTATTCCTACCTAGGCGACTGGTCGCGCATCGATGACCCTGTGAAGAACACCGCGACGATCACTCGGCCCGACCTGCATCAAGTCATCTATCTCGATCTGGCTAACAAGACGTACCGCGTTGCCGACGCTGCAACCGTTGCCGAAACTGACCCAGCGAGTCAATTCGCAAAGATGTTCGGGAGCATGGGGGGCGCAATGCCGAAGGGGCCCGGATCGGCGGTCATGACGCTAAAAGGCTCGCACGCATCTCTGCCTTCCCGGCAATACGAAGGTCTAGCGCTTAGCGGTATGACGACCACCGTATCGACCGTGATAACTAAGAACACCGGATCGTGCCCTGCGCTCGACTCGACGTTGACCGTCGTCACGTACACCGCTCCCACTCTAAGCGCCCCTAAAGCACTGCAGGCCAGCGCCAAGGGACTGGCGGATTCGCCGGTGGGGGCGGCGCCCATGTTGGGCGGTTGTCACATGAAGCAGGTCAAGGTCGGTGAGATGCCGTCGATGGGTAAAGATTCGGCGATGTACGTCTATCGCAGCATTCAGACCGAGGGCAGATTTAACGCGCTGGCCGGACCCAAGATATCGATCGTGTCCGAGCGCGGCAACATCAAATCGCTGTCGGACGCCGATAAGTCGCTTTTCGATATTCCCGCCGGGTTCACCAAGGCGCCTTAACCGAACGCTATTGGGTCACAATCGACGCTCTCGGGCCGCCAACGGCAAGGCGGTCTTTTTTTTCCCGCCATCTATTGACATAACTAGTGTACTATTGTACTATAGTGCTAGTACAAGCTCAGAAAGGAAAACCATCATGACCAAGTTTCAAGCCCCCGTGCCTACCCTAGTTGAAGAGGAAGTGCGCCGCCCGCTGATCGGCTGTCCAACGGTGTTGAGCGGCGTGTTTCAAGGCTGGGGTCCCCGCATCTAGTCATGTCCGTAGTCTTCACGGTCGACCCGCGCAGCGGCGTCCCGGTCTACCTCCAGCTCAAGGAGCAGATCAAACGCGCCGTTGCGCTGGGCAGTCTCAGCCCCGGAGAGCAGCTTCCTACGGTGAAGCAGCTCGCGGTCGACCTGACCCTCAACCCCAACACCATCGCGCGCGTCTATCGCGAGCTCGAGCACGACGAAGTCATCGCCACCAGTCCCGGCAAGGGCTCCTTCGTGCGATCGAACGGCCAGCCGGCGACCCTGCGTAAGAATCTCGACAGCGTCGCTTCGCGCTCGCTGAACGAATCCGTACGCGAGGCCAAGGCAATCGGCCTCGACCGCAAAGACTTAAGGAATCTTTTCGAGCGCGTGCTCGACCGCTGGTATCCCCAGACAAAGGAAGGCAGACAGTGAACGCATCCGTGATCGCCCTCGAGCACCTTACGAAGCGCTACGGCTCATTCGAAGCTGTTTCGGACCTTACGCTGCACATCGAAAGAGGAAGCGTGTACGGCCTGCTAGGACCCAACGGCGCCGGCAAGACGACGACCTTCAAATGCATGCTCGGTCTAGCGAGGCCCACGAGCGGCACCGCCGCTTTTGAAGGTGCTGCGTTAATGCCGGCCGCGTTCGAGCGCATCGCCTACGTGCCCGAGCGCAGCGCGCTGTACGGCTGGATGACGGGCGCGCAGCATGTGGAGTTAAGCCGGCGTTCGTTTCGCAGCTTTGATCGAGCCCGCGCATCGGAACTGCTTTCCATGTTTTCGCTCGATCCGCGCAAGCAGGCCGGCTCCATGTCCAAGGGCCAGCAGACCGCGCTCGCGCTGGTGTTGGCCTTCGCGATTCGCCCTGACATCCTGATCTTGGACGAGCCGGCCAGCGGCTTGGACCCGGTGCACCAGCGCTCGGTTCTCGATCTTATCATCGACGCCGCGGCCGGCGGTGCCACCGTCCTTTTCTCTTCGCATCAGATAACTCAAGTCGAACGCGCCGCCGATCACATCGCGATCCTCAAACAGGGCCGGCTCATCTTAAACGGTGAGGTCGACGAGCTGAAAAGCGATGAAAAGGTCGTAGAGGCGATCTTCGACCGCGACGTTCCCGATCTCAACGGTCTGACGAGCGACGCTCGCGTCCGCCGCATAGAGCGAATGGGCCGCATGCTGCGCGCCTTTGTGCGGACCGACAGCGCCGGGATCATCCGCGATCTCGAAGCGATGCAGCCCAAGGCGCTGCAGACGCACGACCTCAATCTCGAAGATATATTCCTCAACGCCGTGGGAGAGCAAAAGTGAACTACGTCGAACTATTGCGAGCGCGCAAAGTATTGAGCGTCTACGGCGCGATCCTTGCGGTCGTGGCGCTCATCGCGATGCTGAGCTCTCACGGGCAGGCCGCGCACGTGGATGTCAACGGCCGTCAGACCATGTCGATACCGCTCTCGGTGCTCATCCTGGTCGCGGGATACTGCGGGGCTATCATCGCCTCCATGCTCGGGACGAGCCTGAACAGAGAGAATAGCGGCCATTTGGAACTGGCCTGGACCAAGCCGGTTTCACGCGCTGGTTACGCGGCCGGCATCGCCGTCGTCGACATCCTCGCCATCGTGGTGGCTATGGCGGCCGCGCTGGCGGCGATACTGGTTGTCCTGGCGGCCGTCGGGCTGACGAAGTTCATCACCGGCGGTGGCGTCTCGGCGGCGGCGCTGCTCGGGCTCGGTGTGGCCCTGAGTTGGTATGCGGTCAGCCAGGCGGCGAGCGCTTCGCTCAAGAGCAAGGGCCGCGCCGTGTCGGGTTTCGCCTGGCCGGTCGCTTTTGCGCTGATCGGTTTGAGTTTTGCCCCGTTGCAAAGCTTCATGCACGAGGCGATCCTGGCGCTCAACTTCTTGAACCCGTTGGCTTACTTGAGCACGGTAGCAGTGATCACGAGCGATCACGGCGCCTCAGCGGCCTCGAGTGCCATCCTGCCTCTGACGCTGCCGGCCAGAATCGTCGGCGTGTATCTGTTGACCGCAGTAGGTTTTGGCGCGGCGCTCGTTCAGTGGCGGCGCCTCGAAGCCTGATCCACAAAGGCGCCTCGCTTAGGCGGCGCCCATTACTTGCTGCACAAGGCAACACGCCGTGGCATCGCTAAGCGCCGCCGATGCGCAAAGCCCGAGGGCTCGCGGCCGGTCTGGGTGCTGGCGCGCTGGCGACGTACGTTTTAGGCATCGTGTACGATGCGATCTACCGCCGCGAGAGTCCGAGCGTTCACCGGCGTGAGGCCCAACTCGAAGATCACAGCGCGCCGCAAGTCCTTGGCGAAAAACTCTTGCGAGCGGTCGGCAGACAGCCGTCGGAAGCCGAGATAAAAACCGCCGGCAAGGCCGTCCACTGGATCTTCGGCGTCACAAACGGGCTGATCTTTTCGCTCGTCGTCCACCGATGCAAGGGTCAAAGCGTGGTACTTGGGTTGCCGTTCGGCTTGGCGCTTTACGCTGTGCACTTGTTCGGCGTCCCGGCTTTGAATCTATCGCCTCCCTCGCGCGCGTTCCCAAGCCAAACCCGCGTGCGGGGCTTGGCTTATCACGCGGCGTACGGGGCGGTGCTTGGCCTGGTCTACGCCATCCTCGCGCCAAGCGACAGCATGTAGCGCGTCCCGCCTGGGCCGGTTCACTGCGGCCGCTACGTACGGGCGCTCGCACAGCGCAAGCTCCCAGGCTAACTTGCAACCAAGCCCTTGTCGTGCTATGGTGGAGTACAGCCAATCGCCTCGCGCGCTCGTGCGCTAGTTCCAAGGACCCTCATGATCTGCGATAAGTGCAAGAAAGAAACGCCCGACGCCGTCGCGGTCGACGAGTTCGTCGTCTGTTACGATTGTGCGCTTCACCAGAACTTCGCCGCTTTTGCCCAAGATCGTCGGCGCAAAGAGAAGCGCCGCTCCGAATCAATGCTCGTCCGCGCGGATAAGGTCAATGCCCATCACCGTCCCATAGACCATCCTGCCTGGATGAGCGACGAGGACGCATCTTCGATCTCGGCCGAGATTCAAGAGCTTTGCGTCAATAACCTAAACGCGATGGGGCCCGGATCGCACGTCCATGGGTTTTACGAACTAGGCCCGGACGCCGCGCATCATCAAGTGTCCATCGTTTTCAAGAATGCGCAACGCGAAGTAGTCGTCAAGACGCCGCGCTCTAGCCTGCGCCACCGCCTGTACGTCAAGTCGTGCGAGAGCCTCGCCGCTCAGCTAGCCGCACAACTTTAGCTTCCGTCGTGGTCTCCCGACGGCCTAGGTCCCCGCACCGCTCCCAAAGCGGAAGAGGTATTTGAAAACCAAGCGGTTCAGCGTGACATTCGCCGCGGGCGTGCCGTAGTTGATGAAGATCTCGTTGCTGCTCGGCAATCGGCGGTGATAACCGACGGCGAAGTTTAAACCAGGCGCAGCAAAACCACCCGTACCGTTGATCGATCGCAGCGAGAGAGAGATGTTCGATTCCGGTCCGAACGATCGGCCGACCGAAATTCGCCGCAACCACTGCGAATCGAGCGCTCCTGAAGCGAAATCCCGCTCGTATGTGCCGTCGTACTCCAAGGATAGCGAATAGCGGGTGCCGATCGGTCGCGACGTGGTCGACGTATACTGGTGCAGGTAGAATGGGCCGAACGGTCCGCCCGTAAAACTGACGTCGAGCGGGGACGAACTGCCGTCCCGATACCCGATCGGAAGCGAGAACACGTTGTACCGGTCCGTCCTGCCTCCGGCATAGCAGGGATAGCCGGTAAAATAGCTTTGCGCGCCGGTCGGTTGATCGCACCTGGTCCCCCCGACGACATCGTAACTGCGCAGCAGGCCCACCGATGGTCCGGCGCCGTTGATGCTGATCTGATCCTTAAACGTCGCGTTGATGAAGATCGCGCTGTCGGCTTGGTGCACCGCTCCTGATCTGTCGGTGAAGCGGTCGGCGTAGATAAAGGCGGTCCAGTTCTTGATCTTCGGCCCGCTGCCGGTGAAGTTGGTGAAGAAGGTAGGCCCGCGCACGTCGGAATTAACCGTGAAACCATCGATGGGATTATAGTTTGGACTCAAGTCCTGGTAGCCAAGGTTGAGCTCGTAGTTGGGCTTGTGCACGTCGACGAAACCGTTGAAGCTATGCCGCAGCTGTGGAGAGTCGTCCCAGGATCCGCTTTCCAACGCCTGGTTTAGCGCCCAGACGAAACCGGTCTTTAGGTTGCGGCCGGCCACACCGGCTTCGGCGGTCGCGTCGTCGCCGGCCGCGCTGTGGTGGGCGAGCACGCCGTCGGCCCAGTAAAGAAACGTCCTGTCGGGTAAGACGTGCTTGTAGCCGAACGCCGTGTCGTCGAACTCGTTGCCGGTAGTCTGGTCGTAACCGCGAAACGACATCAACCCGAAGGACTGCCGGCCGAAAGCGCCCTCAACTTTGGCGCCCCGGTCGAACGGTCCGATGCTCGGCGAGTAAAAGATCTCATTCGGTGCCGAGATGAAGCCGCCCACTGGAGCCGAGTTTACGGTGTTGATATAGGTGGCCCCCTGAGCGAAGAAAGGCCGATACTCTTGCAAGTTGCGCCGGAACTCTTGCGGCGCGATTGTCTGCTGGTCGATTTCAACGTTGGAAAAATCCGGGTTGGCCGTGCCGACGAAGTTGATCGTATTGGTGATCGGATAAGTCAGGTCCAGGCCGACGTTTCGCGCCGTCTCCGGGCGAAAGGAGCCGTCGGGTTGAGCGAAGCGATTGCGATCGCCGCCCGCGCTTGCCAGCGCGTAAAACTCCACGTGCGGGCGCGCCCGCGCGCCGCCGGCTGCGCCGCCCACCTTCACACCGCTCAAGGTGGGCCAGTAGCGGGCATCGCGGAAGTCCGGCCACTGTGCGCTAGGCTCGTCCTGCATGAGCCCGTCGAAAGCCCACGTGTAGTGCTCTCCGAGTGCTGAGATCTGGCGCACGAAGTTGAACCGCCATGATTGCTCGGGCGCCGCGTGGATGCGCAAAGCCCGCAGCGGGATGATCATCACGGCATTCCAGGTCGACCCGATCACTTTGGCCGCCGCCTGCCACTGGGGGTGATAGCGCGCCGTCTCGTTCGCTTGCTGATAGCGAGTCCCGCGCGGCGTAGCCTCGAAGAAGTACGCCTGAGATCCGTTTCCGCTGGTGTCGATCCCGACGCCCACATAGTCGTCGAGGCCGAACCCGACGTCGTTGGTCGTCTGCGTGGCGGAGATCGGGACGGAGCCCTGCTCGCTGCGGAACCCGATGTAGATGTTGTTGGCGTCGTAAAGCAGCGAGACGGTGGTCTTGAGCTTAGCCGCCGTCCGCGTCGTCAAGTTTTCGAAGTCACCCACCGCGATGGCGGCGCTTGACCAAAGCGGATCGCTCAGGGTCGGGTCCAGCGCGATGCTGTGCGTCGCCACCGTCGCCGGAAACGACTGCGTCGGCGCGACGGAAGCTTGCGCCACCGATGCCAGCAGCAGCGGCGCCGCGACCGCCAACGCTTTGCCAAGCGCAGTGCGCGAAGAGCTGCGCGCTTTGTCGGTCATCACGGCCCTATCACGACCAAAAGAAACCTCGACACTCGCAAGAATTCGTCAGGTTTTACTCATGAGGCAGCCAGATGTTGCAGCCGACGGACGGCAGCCTTATCGCCGGTTTACGTCCAGCGCACCGCGGCGACGCAGGCTTGAGGGCCCGGCGGCGC
The DNA here is from genome assembly GCA_030853635.1 of Vulcanimicrobiota bacterium. Lineage (GTDB taxonomy): Bacteria > Vulcanimicrobiota > Vulcanimicrobiia > Eremiobacterales > Eremiobacteraceae > Mawsoniella. The sequence goes on from JALYUR010000032.1 coordinate 51,369, forward strand.
AACGTGAACCCCGAGTGTTCGAGCCGTCAAGCGGTTAGCCGGCTTGGGTGAATCCTGCCGGAATACCGAACAGCCCGGCATCGCTTGCGGTGAGCGAGTGGACGTTGCCGCGCTCGATCACGGTGCCGATACCGCCCCCTGGTGCTTGCGGCCCCGCATTGCCCTCGATCAGGCTGACGGAGTAAACGGCGAAACGTCCCGCCGGCATGTTGCTGGCGAGTTTTGAGTGCATGGTGACGGTGGGCGAGCAGCCGCCGCGCGCCACAAGACTTTCCGGCCGCGGTATGCTCGGCGTCGCCGCTTTGGCGGTCTGGTTGCCCGCATGCGGCTCGGCGAACCTTGCCACATACGCCGTCTGCCGGACTTGGAACGTACCGTTCTTACAGGAGCCGGTGGCCTGGCTCAGCGTCATCTTAAAAGTGGTGCTGTAACCGGTCGTCTGCACGCCGTCGATCGTCTTGGGGCCCAAATTCGATGATGTGGCGCTTATCTCGAGCTTTCCGCCTCCGGGCTGCGACTGCTGCTCAGTTCCCTGCTGCGGGCGCTCGTACGGCGACGGCGTCGAGGTGGGCGGCTTAGCGTTGGTGTCGACGATGCGGTACGTCTTCTTGGCCAAGTCAAGACCTATCTCTTGATGAAGGTTGGGCTTGGTGATCGTCGCCGTTTGCGCGCTGGGATCTTCGGTACGCTCCCAGCCGTTCAGAAAATAGTGGCGCGAGACGATCCCATTTCTCATCATGCCGACCCCGTTCTTAACCGCGTCGGCCGCGTTCATGATGGCTCCGAACATGCCGTGATGCTCGCTGGCCGGCGCCTTTTGTGAGTTGATCGCGGCGTCGTAGTCGGATTGAAAAGATCCGGGGTCCGGGGGCGTGGCATTGGTCATCAGAAACTTCACGACCTCATCGTAGGCCATGCCGCTGCCTCCGCTCGTCGAGGCCTGCGCCGCTCCATCCGAAGTTGCAGATAGCGCTAGCATCGCAGCCACGCCAATGGCGCCTGCGACCATGCGTGCACGCGAACCTAAAACCAGCATACGCTTACTCCCAAAAGCACGAAGCAGTAGCGATGCATTTAGCGACCGGTCATAAACCGGCCTCTATATCACAAGTGTACGAACATTTTCGTCCGATTATTCTTGTGACTGTCCTAACAATCTACTTCACTGAAGCGGGCTCTGTTCGACCGCGGCCGACTAGAACAAACATGAGCCATTTCAAAATTGCCTGGCTGACAGCGTTGGCCGCCGCTGTGTGCGGTTGCAGCGGATCGCCCGGCGGTCTAGCCGGCGCGTTCGGGCCCCAGCAACTGCAGCCGATGCCGCAAAGCAACGGAGCCGCTCCGCTGACGACAGCCGCGCCTAACGCTACGGCGTCGCCGGCCGTCGTCCTAAGCGCTGCGCCGCCGGCGATCGCCTCCGAAGAACAATCGCTCGGCCGGCCCAAGATCGGCGGTTGCCAAGTTTTTCCCGCAACCAATCCTTGGAACGCCGACATCTCCAAGGCCGCGGTCGACCCTAACTCGGCGCATTATCTCGCGCACATGAACGCGGGCAGCAAGTTTTTGCACGCCGACTTCGGCTCGAATCCGGCGTACGGCATCCCTTACATAACGGTTCCAGGCTCGCAGCCGAAGGTGTCGATGAAATTCACCTACGCCTCGGAGAGCGACCCCGGACCGTATCCTTATTCAGCCAATGCGCCGATCGAAGGTGGCCCTAACTCTACTGGCGACCGCCACGTGATCGTCGTCGACACCGGCACATGCACGCTGTACGAGACCTTCGGTTCCTACTATGTGAGCCCCGGGTGGGACGCCGGTTCCGGCGCCAAGTTCAATCTGAACTCGAACGTCCTGCGGCCCGACTATTGGACATCGGCGGATGCTGCCGGATTGCCGATATTTGCGGGCTTGGCCAGATACTATGAAGTGCAGAGGGGCGCGATCAATCACGCGCTGCGCTTTACCGTCGCTCGCACGCAGCGCGCATTCGTCCACCCCGCGACGCATTTCGCCAGCACGTCCACAGACGTTAACGATCCGCCCATGGGGCTGCGTGTGCGGCTCAAATCCGGTTACGACGTCTCGCACTTCACCGGTGAGTCGCGAGTCGTGCTCACGGCGCTCAAGCGCTACGGCATGTACGTCGCGGACAACGGCTCAGATTGGTTCGTGTCGGGCGAGACCAATCCGAACTGGAACGACGATGACCTCAACCAACTCAAGACCGTTCCCGCCAGCGCTTTCGAAGTCGTGAAACTGGGTCACATCATTCGCTGATCGGGCTGGCTTTGGCAAAGGTCGCCTCGAACCGCGCTGATAACTACCAGCCATGGGGATATCGGCGACCTGATCGCACTCCACGGTCTTGCACCGGTGGCGACGCTGCTTGCGGCGCTGCTCGGCTCCGCAAACACGGCCAAATCCGACGCCCGCGCTCAGGTCGGCCCCTCCGCGCATCGCATCCGCCACATCGTCATCATAATCCAAGAAAACCGCAGCTTCGATAATTTGTTCGCCGGATTTCCCGGAGCCGACACGCGGCCGACCGGGCTGCTGCGCGGCAAGATCGTCAGCCTGCATCCGGTGCCGCTGGAATTTCCCGCCGACGTAAACCACAGCCACCAAGATTTTCTTGCCGCCTACGACGGTGCGAAGATGGACGGATTCGATGGCGAGCGCCAGACTCCATGGCAAAACCCGATGTATCCGTATGCATACGTGCCGCGCGAAGAGATCCGCCAGTACTGGCAGATGGCGACCGAATACGTCTTGGCGGACCGGATGTTCCAATCCAACAGCGGTCCCACCTACCCTGCTCACCAGTATCTCATCGCCGGACAATCGGCAATGGTCTCGGAGAACCCGGATCGCGAAGGCACCTCCACCTACGCATGGGGTTGCGATTCTCCGGCCGATGCGACGACGTTGGTGCTCGGGCCCAAGGGAGATGAGGTGCGGGGGCCGTTCCCGTGTTTTTCTTACAAGACGATAGCCGACGAACTCGACGCTGCGCGTGTCAGTTGGCGCTACTATGCTCCGCCGTTCGACAAGATAGGCAGCATCTGGTCCGCCTTCGATGCGATAAAGTCAGTCCGCTACGGCCGAGACTGGGGCAACGTCATAACTCCGCAAACGCGCGCGCTGGACGACATCCGCGCCGGCCAGCTGGCCGGCGTCACCTGGATCGTGCCGTCGTTCAAGAGTTCCGACCACGCGCTGCTCGGAAAAGATTTCGCGAGCAAAGAAGTGGAGGCCGACACCGGTCCGCAATGGGTTTCCAGCATCGTCGATGCGGTCGGCAGCAGTCCTTTCTGGGAGAACACCGCCATCCTCGTGCTTTGGGACGACTGGGGAGGTTGGTACGACCACGTGCCGCCGCCCCAACTGGATGCCATGGGTTTAGGGTTTCGCGTTCCGCTGATCGTCATATCTCCGTTCGCCAAACGCGGCTACATTTCGCACAGCATGCACGAGTTCGGCAGCGTGTTGAAGTTCACCGAGCGGACATTCGGGCTGGCCACGCTGACCGATGTGGATGCCCGCGCCGACGACCTCAGCGACTGCTTCGACTTCGACCAAGTGCCGCGGCCGTTTGCGTGGATCGACCCCGGAGTCGACGCCGCCTTTTTCGATCGCCAAACTCCGGACTATATGCCCGCAGACGACGACTGACGTCGGCAGAACGAGAAGATCTCTTTGGCCCAACGCGTTAGGCCCGCTCTGCGCCTCGTTCTTGCCGCCGGTTTCATGGTCGCGGGCATGCTGCATTTCTACAAGCAACAAGCCTACGTGCGCATCGTGCCGCCGCAGCTCGCCAACCACGCGCTCGTCCTCGTACAGTTGAGCGGCGCTTGCGAGCTGTTGGGCGGTCTGGGGATCCTCATGGTGAAGGCGCGCAAAACGGCCGGATACGGATTGTTGGCATTGTTGGTCGCCGTCTTTCCGGCTAACATCTACATGGCGGTCCATCCTCAAGCGTTCAAAGATATGGCCGCCCCGGCAGCGCTGTGGCTGCGTCTTCCTTTGCAGTTCGTGTTCATGGCCTGGGTGTGGTGGTGCTGCTTGGCCTGACGCTGGCCCTGACGCTTGGGTGCGTGTGGATCGTCGTTCCGCCGTGGAGTCCGGCGACTATCGTGGCCGCGGTCCTCGCGATCGAGTGCAGTCCTTATCTGTTCTTGGTCAATGCGGCCTTGCTGATACTCATAGCGCGTATCAAGCCCGGCAGGCGGCCGGTCGTGCCGTTGATCTTGGCGATCGCAAACGTCTGCATAAGCACGCTTCCCGGCCTCGCGCTGCTGACCGGCGGGTATGTGCCGTCCGGGCAAAAAATCCCATCGCAGCCCGTGCGCGTGACCACCGTCAAAGAACTAGCTATCCCCGTGACGCTCGGCGACCACCCAAGTGCGATCCGGGCGTATCTGCCGCAGACGAGCGCGCCCGCGCCGATCGTCATTGCGATCTACGGCGGCGCTTGGCGCCACGGCGATCCAAGCAAAGATGCCGCGCTGAACGGGGCGTTGGCTCGTCAAGGATACGCCGTTTTCGCGCTAAACTATCGCCATTCGCCGCAATACCGCTACCCGGTGGCGCTACGCGATGTGCGAAAGCAGATCAGTTTGATCGAGCGCGAGGCGTTGGGCTACGGCGCCGATCCGTCACGCATCGCGCTGCTCGGCCACTCATCCGGCGGGGAGCTGGCGCTGCTCAGCGCTTTTGCCACCGGCTCGTCGATCCGCGCGGTCGTGAGCTATTCCGGCGCCGTCGACCTGGCGATGGGTTTTAAGTTTCCACCCCATCCTGATCCGATCGGAGTGCCCTCGCTCATCCACGACTACATCGGCCAGACACCGGGGGAAGCGCCCGGACGTTATGCGGCGGCCTCGCCGCTGACCAGCGTGCGCAGCGGACTGCCCCCGGCGCTGCTGATCTACGGCGCGCGCGATCACGTCGTCGACATCCGCTATGCCTGGAAGCTGCGCGACGCCTTGCTCGCGCACCGCAACAGCGTCACCTTCGTTCAGTTCCCTTGGGCCGAACACGGTTTCGAGGAAGTTCCGTTCGGGCTGCATGCGCAAATCGCACAAATCGAGGTAAAGAACTTCCTGGCCGTCACGCTAGCAAAGCGCTAAGCGGCTTGTCGGATTGGCTCTTAGTCTGCGGCGGGAAAACGAGCCGCCGGCGCTCGAAGCCTGCGCGCGATGATAGCCAAAGCCCAATTCCCGGCCGAACAATCGGAACAAGGTCACTTCGTCCGCCAAGCGGACGCCTTCCGGGACTGGGTGACTGCCGACGGCAGTTCCGGTTTCCCGGCCATCGCCGGGCGCTACCATCTTTACGTCTCGCTCGCTTGCCCGTGGGCGCACCGCACCATCATCGTACGCATGCTCAGGGGATTGCAAGATGCGATCGGCATGACGGTCGTGGACCCGGTGCGCGATGAGCGCGGCTGGGCGTTCGCCGACGGTTCCGGCTTTTCTCATGATCCGGTCAACGGTTTCGAGTTTTTAAGCGAGGCTTATCGTGCCAGCGATCATGACTACGCTGGCCGAGTGACCGTTCCGGTGTTATGGGACAAGCAGACCAAGCGCATCGTCAGCAACTCCGACGACGACATCATGCGCATGTTCGAGACCGAGTTCAACGCGCTGAGCTCGAACGATCTGGACCTTTATCCTCTGCGCAATCGCACCGACATCGAGCGCCTCAACGATCGCATCTACGAGGCGGTAAACAATGGGGTCTACCGCGCCGGATTTGCCACCACTCAGCGATCTTACGAGGAAGCTGCCTATCGCGTCTTCGAGACGCTAGATGAGGTGGAGGCCCGGCTGTCCCAGCGGCGCTTTCTTTTCGGTCTCGTGCCGCTCGAGACGGACTGGCGCCTATTCGTCACGCTCGTCCGCTTCGATCCCGTATACTACGGACATTTCAAGTGCAATTTGAGGCGCATCGTCGATTACCCTAATCTTTACGGCTACCTGCGCGACCTTTACCAGTACGATCGGGTCGCCGAGACGGTGAACTTCGATCACATCAAACGGCACTACTACTACACGCACGACGACATCAACCCCACTCGCATCGTACCAATCGGTCCGTTGCAAGACCTCAACGCACCGCATTACCGCGCCAATATCTAGCTCGGACCGTTGCGCTGCCGCTGAACACGAGGATGACCGTAACGTCATGAAACGTAATTTCGTATCGGCGCTAGCGTTGCTCTTGTTGTCGACGCTATCGGTGGGCAGCGCGGCCGTGCAGTTCAACCGGCCGCCGCCCGGCCGAGTCGACCGCGTTCAAGAAGTATACTTCCATGGCCATAACAAAAATGGCCGGTACATCGCGGTCAGCAGCCGGCGGCTGCTGGCCCGTCCCCGTCCTCCGGTCGTCGTCTATCAACCATACCTCACGGTCTACCTCCAAAACCCCAGCTCGAACGTCGCTCGACCGATTTACCAGTCACCCGGCGATTCGATCGGGCTGATACCGCAAGTGAGGCAGCTGAGGCGCTTCCCCATGGTGTTCATGCCGGCTGCATCGATGCAGATCTTGGGTGTCGGCGATTTCGCCGCGAACGGTCGCCAGGAGCTGGTCGTCGGCGTTCATACTTCAGCGGCGGATTGCGGCATGGTCGACATCCACGTTTTGTCGTTGAGCGCTAGGAACAAAGTCACGAACATGCTCCAATTGCAAAACTACTGTCGCCTATCGGCTGCGATCGCGCGCGGGCGCTATCTGGTTCTGAGTGGGCCCTATTATGCGCCCGGCGCGGCGCTGTATCGTCCGACCATCAACAACGCTCGATCCAGCGTCGCATACGATCCCAAAACCGGCAGGTGGTCGCAGCATCCCAGCTACTTCAAGCTGGTTCAAACTAACGTGAGCGCCCCGACCCACATCCCATAATAGCGCCGCTTTTTCAGCCGGCCTTCATTTTACGGGTGTATCCTGAGGCATGAGCTCAACGCTCGTGCTGCAATCGCCTTTGGAGGACCGCAAATTTGATTCGTTCCAAAGCTGCATTCTTCGTGCTAGCGCTGGCCGCATCTGCGGCGTGCGCGACAACGCGCCAGAGCGACGCCGGTCAGCTGCCGGCGACAATTCATCAGTCAGCTCAGTCGCTCGCCCCGCAGATGGACGGCAACATATTCAATGTCATCAGCGATATAAGGACGATCGGGTCTACCGTCGATCCGAAAAACGGCGATCAAAACCCTTACGGCTTGGACATCGCCAGGACGTCAGCCGGCGATCTGCAGGCGGGCGATCTAGTCGTTTGCAACTTCAATAACAAAGCCAATGTCCAGGGAACCGGCACCACGATTGAGGTACTGCACCCGACCCCCGGCTCGAAACCGCATCGGCTGGCGCAAAGCCCGGCGCTGGACGGCTGTGCGGCGATCGCGCTTGGAAACCCGGGCGACAACATCTGGGCTGCCGCCTACTCCGCCAACGATAACCCCATCCTTTCGCCGACCGGCCAGCTCTTCACGCCGCTGACGAATCCGCTGTGGGAAGGTCCTTTCGGGCAGTCTTTCAGCGCTACGCCCGGACCTTTCGGCAACGCAGCATTCTACGAGACCAACGCGCAAAACGGGACTTTGGTGCGAATCAACATCACGAACGCGGGCTTCACCTTCGACCAGATCGCGCTCGGATTTGATGTCAACCATGGCGTGCCAGGCAGCATTTTGGGTCCGTCCGGTCTCAGCTACGATGCCGCCCATGACACCCTGTACGTAATCGACGGAAACGATGTCGGCCAAGTCTACGCTATCTCCGACGTCTCGCGAGTGCGCCGTTTCGGTATTCACATCTGCCCGACGAGCGACCGTTGCTTTAGCGGTCCCGATGCAAGCCACATCCGATTGGTTTACGCCGGTGCTCCTTTGAACGCTCCGATCAGCGCAGCGCTGCTGTTCAACGGCGATCTGGTGGTCGGTAACACCGGTGACAACCGCCTAATACAGATCAATCCGAAGTTGGATGCTGTTGAGGGCGTGCTTAACGTCGACCGGGGCATCGCGGGCGCAATCTTCGGAATCGCGGCATCCGGCTCGACGGCGGCTACGCAGAAGATATACTTCAACGACGACAACGACAACACGGTGAAGGTGGTCGAACGCTAGCCTACACCTGTGCGACACTGGCCGCGACTTTTGATCGCGGCCTTTTTCTAGGTAGCGCCCGGGTTCAGTTTTGTGCTCAGGAACCGCGCCGCGGCCTCGTATAGACGCACCATATGGGTGAAGACGAGATTTTCGTGCGTCTCGTTGGGAAACACCATCGTCTGCACTTCGACGCCTTTGGCCCGCAAGCGCGTTACCATGTCCACGCCTTGGGCGAAATCGACATTGCGATCATCGTCGCCTTGGGAAATGAACACGGGCGAACGCCATTTGTCCAGTGATGCGACCGGTGACGAATCGTAGGCCACTTTGCGCTGTTCGGGAGTGCCTTGGAGCTTGCCGCTCGAATCGATATCGCGCGTCCAATCATGGACGCCGGCATAGTCGGTGCCGGCCTTGAAGATGTCGGAATTGCGCGCCAGACCCATCGCCGTCAAGTATCCTCCGTAGGACAACCCGTACAGCCCCAAGCGCTGCGGGTCGACGTCGGGCCGCGCACGCAAGAAGGCCGCCCCCGCAAGTACATCCTGATACTCGCTGGCTCCGCGCCAACCGTAATCTTTGGCTTCGCGAAAATCGTGGCCGTACATGATACCGCTGCGATAGTTCACCGACAACACGACGAAACCGTGATTGGCGAAGTATTGATTGGACTCGTATAGGTTGGTGTAGGCTTCCATGTAGTGGAAGCCGGCCAGCATTTGGCGGCGTGATCCGCCGTGCGTGAAGATGAGTCCGGGATGCGTCGCCTGGCCGTCGTTTGGGACGAAAAGCTGGCCATGCAGTTCGAGCCCGTCAGGTGCATGAAACGTCACGAGTTGCGGCTCGACCAGCGATGCAGCCGGGAAGTTCGCGGGCACCGCGGCGCCTGGCAGTTCGTGGGGCCGTCCTGCGCCGCTCTGCTGCATGACTGCGGTCGGCGTGCGATAGCCGGCCTGGATATAGGCAAAGCGGGAGCCGTCGAGCGGCAGCGGCGACCATTGGTTATCGTGGCCGCTCGTCAACTGCTGCGGTTGGCCACCAAACTGCAAGCTCCAGATGTGCCGGCGATCTATGTCGTTCTGATTGGAGGTGAACAGGAGCGTGAGGCGATCTGGAGACACGGCGACCGTCTCGACTTCAAAGCCGCCGGGAGTGAGCAGCCGCGGCGTTGAGCCCGGAGCCGCATCGACCGAGTAGAGGTGACGCCAGCCGTCCTTTTCCCAGGCAAACGCGATGCGATTATCAGCCGACCACCAAAGATTTGCGGGGCTGTCCGTCTCGTAGAAGACAGAACCCATGCCGGGATCCGCTTGCCAAACTTGGTGCCCTTCGCCGGTCGAGGCATCGGCCACCCAAATGGACCACGGCTCCCCAACGGGTTGTTCGTACGGCGATGAGTCGAAACGCAACCCCGGCTGACGAATGAAGGCGATTTGTCGGCCGTCGGGCGACCATACTTGGTAATCGTCACCTGCAAATGCCGGCGCCGCATATGTGACTCTACCATCGCGCAGCGCGTAGATGACGACGTAGCTGTGGTCGCCTCGGTCGTCGTTGACCAGCAGCTTGGTCCCGTCCGGGGAGAAGGACGGCGCGCTCACCGACCCTCGGATGCGAAATAGCTGCGACGCCTTGCTCAGCCGATAGCCGCCCTTAGTGCTCTGCCCGAGCGTCCGCGACCAGGGCTGGCCCTTGCTGATCCAAACGACGCGGTCGCCGTGGGGCGACACCGCCAGCATGTTGCCGTCGCCGACCTTTTGGATAGCGCCGCTTTCGATCGACACGAGCCACACCGCGCGCGAGGGTGGCTGGCCAAGGCCCAACGGGTTGGGATTGGCCCCATCGGCGTTTGAGTCGACGCCACCGCGGACGTAGACAATCGCACGTTCGCCGCCTACGAAGGTCGGTGAATCGATCTCCTGTCCGTCGTCTTGAGTGTAATCTGTCAGCCGCCAGGCCCGTGCGTTGCGGTAAACGTACAGATTGCGCATACCGCGTTCGTGCGTTAGCCACACGAGCGTACGGCCGTCCCGCGAAGCGTTCAGGTTCGAGACGAAAGGTGCCGACAAGACGTCGTCCATCGAAAAAGTCCGTGCCTGGCTGCCGCTCGGCAATGCAGCGATAGCCAAGCACGCTAATGCGGCTGCAAATGCTTGTGAGATGCGATTCATGTTGATACCCCGGTCGAGTCGATCTAAGTTTTCGCACCTCCCACATGCGGCGCTTTCGAACCTTTAACTTGGTCGGCCGAGCGCTACGATCGCCAACTTGAGCGCATGGAGCGCTAAACGCGTGCGAGTAGGAAGCCTAAAGCCTCACAGATTGCAGCCGTCAACCGTTCTGTATAGCGTGAAGGTACCGCCGTTTCAGGAGCTGGTCGATGCGCATTGGATAGACGTCGCTCGGCTATGCCACGCTCTTTGCCGCGGGGAAGAGGCCGACGATGCGGCACAGCGGACTTGGCTGCAGGCCTTGCGCGCATACCCAGAGATCAAGCATGCCGGCAACCTGCGGGGATGGCTCCTCACCATAGCAGCTCGTGTGTCCACCGAGCAGTTTCGCGAACGCACGCGCCGCCCGACGCCGCTTGCGCAAACACCGGATCGTCCCGCAAGAGACTCTGAAGGCACGTCGGTCGATGGTCAGCTTTGGGCGTGCGTCCGTGTGCTGCCCGAGCGGCAACGCACCGCCGTGGCGTTGCGCTACGTCCTGCGGCTTCCGCACAAAGAAATCGCGCGCATGCTCGGCACGACATCAGCTGCAACGCGACGTCTTGTCAGCGATGCTTTAACCACCCTGCGCCACAGCTCGATAGAAAAGGAAGAAAAGTTATCGTGAATCGACTCGAAGACCGCTTGAATTCGTTCGACCCGTCGGTTCGCCCGCCGCATTTTCCGCAGACCGACGTCTCCTACACTTTGACCGATTCGCCCGTCGGCCCGCTGTTCTTGGCGGCCACCGAAGGCGGTTTGATATCGTGCTCGTACGCCGCGGAGGCACAGGCGGCCGAGCGCATCGCCAGGACCATATCGCCGCGAATCTTGCGCTCAGGCGCCCGGCTGGAGAAGGCTCGCCGCCAGCTCGACGCTTATTTTGCGGGCAAGCTGCGTGAGTTCACGGTCACGGTCGATCTGGCTTGTGCCGGCTCTTTCGGTCGCGCAGTCTTGGAGTCACTGGCAAGTGTCGGTTACGGTACAACGACGACTTACGCCGCAACGGCCGAAAAGATCGGCAAGCCGACGGCATCCCGGGCGGTAGGCGGCGCGCTAGGGCGCAATCCGATCTGCATCATCGTCCCTTGCCACCGCGTTTTGCGCACGGGCGGCGATCTCGGCGGCTACGCGGGCGGCCTTGCGAA
>JALYUR010000038.1 GCA_030853635.1 Vulcanimicrobiota bacterium
GCGCGCGCGAGCGCGATGCCCCATCCCTCGGCCCGCGTCTCGAAGCCGTTGCCAAACGGCCGGCCATTGATCTCCACGGCCAACGTCTCGCGCGCGATGTATTCGCGCCACCGCTCTACCGCGGCCGCGGCGTCGCCATCTGAGTCAATGCGCAGTCGTATCCGATCGCTGACGTCGAAGCCCGCCGCTTTACGCGCCTCCTGCACCGACCTGACTATCTCGCGCGCCAAGCCTTCGAGCAAGAGATCCGGGTCCAACTGCGTGTCGAGCGCGACTAGGATTCCGCCCTCCTCGGCAAAGACAAAACCGCGCGCGGATTTGCTGTCGACGAGAACGTCTTCTGGGTCTAGGACGAAAATTTCGCCGTCCGCGGACAGCGTCAGCTTATCTCGGCGCCCGACTGCGGCGGCCACTTCGCGCGGCTGGGCTTGGCTCAGGGCACGGCGCAGTTCGCCCAGCTTGCGCCCGTAGCGCGGCCCGAGACGCGGCAGGTTAGGGCGCAGCGCGTATTCGATGAACTCGGCCTGTGCGCCGACGACTTGAAGCTCTTTGACGTTGAGTTCCTCGAGGATAAGCGGGCGAAAGCGGCTGAGCGCAGCCTCGTCCGCGGGGTCAGGCAGGCGCACGTGCGCCCCACGCAGCGGCTGGCGAGTCTTGATCTTGGCCTGAGCTCTCGCCTTGCGCCCGACTTCGACGACCGCCCGGGCGGCGCGCATGGCGTCGATCAGTCGGTCGTCGATCAACCGCTCGTCAGCGGACGGCCAACTGGCCAGATGAACGCTGGCCGGCGCAGCTTCGTCAACGCAGCTCACCAGCCGCTGCCATAAGGTTTCCGCCAGGAAGGGCACAAAAGGGGCCAGCAGCAGGCACACGCCGGTCAAACATTCGTACAGCGTGCGAAACGCGGCAGCCTTGTCGTCGATCGTCGTGTTGCCCCAAAAACGGGCGCGCGACAGGCGGACGTACCAGTTGGACAGGTCGTCGACAAAAGATTCAATCGCGCGGCCGGCGCCTTGCGGATCGTAGCGCTCGAGCGAAGCGGTGACGTGCGCGATCAGAGCGTGCAGCCGCGCTAGCGCCCAGCGATCGATGTCCGAACGCCGGTCGAGCGCAACGTCGGCCGGCACTCCGATGCGATCGGCGTTGGCATAAAGCACGAAGAAAGCGCAGCTATTCCAAAGCGTGCCGGTCAACGCGCGGGCTGATTCGGTGACCTGCTCCAACGAGATCTTCTTGGATACTCCCGGTGAAGAGCCGGTCAGAAAGTACCAGCGCAGCGCATCGGCGCCGGCGGTCTCGAAGATGTCGTAGGGGTCGAGCACGTTGCCTTTGCTCTTGCTCATCTTCTCGCCGGCCGCGTCGACCACTAGACCCAGCACTATGGCATTGCGAAAAGCAGGCGAATCGAACAGCAGCGTAGCGATGGCATGCAGGCTGTAGAACCAGCCGCGGGTTTGGTCCAGACCCTCGCAGATGAAATCGGCGGGGAAACTGCTTTCGAACTCGGCCACGTTCTCGAACGGGTAGTGCAACGCCGCATAGGGCATGGCGCCCGAATCGAACCAGGCATCGATCACCTCAGGCACGCGCCGATATTCGCGGCCGTCGCGTCTAAACGTAAGCGAATCGATGGCCGGACGGTGAAGGTCGAACGCGCTCAAGTCCTGGCCGCACAGCGAAGCTAGTTCGCCGACCGAACCGATGCATACGACGTCGCTCCCGTCAGTCCACAGCGGTAGCGGCGTGCCCCAGAAGCGCTCCCGCGACAAGGCCCAGTCGACGTTGTTCTCGAGCCAATCACCGAACCGGCCGTGTTTGATGTTCTCAGGGATCCAGTTGATGCGTTCGTTGTTCTCGAGCAGTTTTTGGCGGAACTTGGTGGTTCGCACGAACCAGGCCGTCTTGGCGTAGTATATGAGCGGGTCGCCGGTGCGCCAGCCGAACGGATAGCTGTGACGATGTGTTTCGGCGCGAAACACCAGGCCGCGACTGGCAAGATCGGCGATTATGGGCGCGTCCGCATCCTTGAAGAACAGGCCGGCCGCGACCAAAACCTCCGCGATGATGTGGCCGCCTAAATCCACGCTGTGATAGACGGGCAAGTTCTTGGCCTTGGCCAAGGCCAAATCGTCGGCGCCGTAAGCCGGCGCGATTTGGACGATGCCAGTTCCAGCCTCGGTCGTTACGAATTCGGCCGCTATGACGAAATGGCGCGGCGCCGTCTCTTTGGCATAGTCGAACAGTGGTTGGTAGCCGATCCCGTCGAGCTGGCTGCCGCTCATGCGCCGAACGATCTGGACCGGTTCATCGCCCAAAACCGCTTGCACGAGCGGCTCGGCCACGATCAAGCGCTCGTGCTGCCGTTCGACCACGCAATAGGTCACGTCAGGGTGGACCGCAAGCGCCATGTTGGCCGGCAGCGTCCAGGGTGTGGTCGTCCAAGCCAGCAGCGAAGTACGCGGTTCATCCCGCACGCGGAAGCGCACGAACAGCGAAGGATCGTCAACCTCGCGGTACCCTTGAGCGACTTCATGATCCGATAAGGTTGCGCCGATCCGCGGGTCGTAAGGCACGACCTTGTAGTCCTGTTGAATCAGACCCCCGTCCCATAACCGCTTGAGCAGCCACCAGACGCTTTCGACGTAATCGTTGTTCAGCGTGATGTAAGCGTCTTCGAGGTCGATCCAATAGCCCATCCGCTCGGTCAAGCGATTCCAATCCTCGACGTAGCGGAACACGCTTTGCCGGCAGCGGCGGTTGAATTCGGCCACGCCGATCTCGCGTTCGAGGCGGCTCTTGTCGAAGATGCCGAGCTCCCGTTCCACCTCGTGCTCCACTGGCAACCCGTGGGTATCCCAGCCGCCCTTGCGGCGCACGAAGTAGCCGCGCATCGTCCAAAAGCGCGGAAACAAGTCTTTGTACGTGCGCGTCAGCACGTGATGCACGCCCGGCTTGCCGTTGGCCGTGGGCGGCCCTTCGTAGAACGAAAAACGCGGACCGCCGGCGGTTTGGGCAAGACTGCGCTCGAAGATGCGATCGCGTTTCCACGCCGCCAGCACTTCAAGCTCGCGCGCGGGCGGGTCCGCGCGTTCCGGAAAGGCGGGGAAGCGATCTTGGGGACGGCCGGCCTGGCTCAGCGCAGACTACCGCGGCGATCGCGCCGCAACGCCGCATAAATCGTGGCCTGCGACACGGTGCCGGCCAGGTCTCCGTTTTCGAGAACCGGCAGATCGGCGACGCGATTGAGCGCCATAGCGGTCAACGCATCGCCGGCCGGAGAGGAGGCCGCGACGAGCGGCGTTCGATGGGCCGGAACCATGACCGCGGTCACCGGAGTCTGCGCCTGCTTTGCCGAAGCGACCACCGACGCGTCTTTTATCGACAGCAGGCCGACAAACGAGCCATCGTTCATGATCGCGTAGCCGCGCATGCTGCGGTCAGCGAACTGGGCGAAGAACGCCGCGACGCTCGTGTCGGCGGGGACCCGGGTCAGATCATGTTGCATGCAGTCCGCGACGCGCATCCCTTCGAGCGCTAGGGCGGTGCGCGCTTGGCGGCTGCTAGCCAGCGCCGCTTGGGCCAAAAACACGGCGATGGCAGCGGTCCACAGGCCGCGCAACATGTGAAGCACCAGACTGACGTATGCGCCAAAGATCATCAGCAGTGCGGCGACCGCTAGGCTCACAGTGCTCGCGATCGCAGTCGCTTTCGCGCGGCTGCCGGTGCAGCGCCAGACGAACGCGCGCAAGACGCGGCCTCCGTCGCTCGGGAAGGCGGGCAGCAAGTTGAAAACGGCCAACATGAAGTTCGCGCCGCCGAGCAGTTCGGCGCCCAGCGAACCGGCAACCCAATGGACGTAAGCCGATGATGCGTAGAGCCCGAGGAACGCACCGCCCAGCAATAGACTGACTAGGGGGCCGGCGGCCGCCATACGCAGTTCAGCGCCGGGGCTTCCCGGCTCGCTCAAGATGGTCGCCACGCCGCCGAACAGGAACAAGGTTATGGGGCCCGTCGGGATCCCCAGGCGCCGAGCGACAAGCGCGTGACCTAGTTCGTGAGCGACGACGCTTGCGAAAAAGATGACAGACACGATCAGTCCGACAGCGATCTGATCCGGACGGCTCAAGGTGTCGTCCAACAAACCGACCGCAGTCGCAGCCGACGCTGAAAACACCGCGTAGATCACGAACCAGCTTGGATGGATCGCGATCGTAATGCCGCCGATGGCGCCGATGCGCCAGGCCCGACGTAAGCTCACGAGTGCGCTTTTAAAGCTTTAGCCGACCGTCCCTTCGACCAACCGCTGCAGCATGTCGAACGCATCGGCGGCGCTGCGCTCGAGCTCGCTCGCCGAACGCTCCAAGCACTCGCGCAAGGCCGCGCGCCGGTTCCACAGAGCATCGGCTAGCTGCGGCCCATCGCTGTCCGCGCCTAACCCGCCAAGCGGATAACGCAGTCGACTTAGCAGCGCGTCGACCTTCGGGTCGTACGAAACGGCGACGAACGGAATGGCGAGCTTGGCTGCGAGGATGAGCGCGTGCAGCCGCATGGCGATGACGGCGCTGCACCGAGCGAAAAGCGCCGCCATCAACGGCAGATCGTAACCGCCGCCCAGCAACACCGGTGCCGAGCGGCACAAGCGGATGACTTCGATTGCCGCTTCAACGTCTTCGGGACTTTGAAAAGGGACCAAGACGACATGCGCCCCGTAACGACGCGTTAGGTGGTCGATGCAGGCAGCTAGTTTAGGTGCCGCTTTTGTCAAAGCCAAAGCGGGGCGGACCACTACCGCGATGAGCGGGCCGTCGACGCCTTTAAGTCCTTCGCGCTCTAGCGTGGCTGCGTCTTGGGCGCTTGGCGCAATGCTTGCCAAGAACACCGGGTCGGCGACGACGCTGACGTCTAGCGCGGGCAAGATATCGCGCAGCAGCCGTGCGCTCTGCTCGTCTCTGACGCAGGCCAGGGTCACTTTTGCGCAAGCGCGTCGGACGATCGCGCGGCCGACAAAACCGAGTGGACCTATCCCTTGGGCGAAGATGACGTTGGTCCGACCCGCTCGCTGAGCCGCTCTTAAAACGGCGGTGTAGTACAAGAGGCTGCGCATGCTCGTCGCGTCCTGCAGGAGGCCGCCGCCGCCGCTCAACACGAGGTCCGCGCTACGGACGGCGGCCAGCACGGCCGGCCAAGCGGATCGCGCGACGGCGTTGACTCCGTACGCCCGCCGCGTGGCAGGCGGATCGGCTGACAGAACGCTCATCGAATCGCAAGGCCGCCGCCGCCGCCATTCATCGACGAACACGCGCAAGATCGCTTCGTCACCGAAGTTGCCGAATCCGTAGTAACCGGAGATGAGAAGCGCCGCCGAGCTATCGGTCATGGTCGCGTAGCGGCCGGCTCCCTGACAAAGATACGGTAAGCGGCCTGCACCAGCAATCCGATGATGTACCCAAGCACCAGACCGTTGAGCAAGCGGACTAAGTCGACCACCAGCGGCGTGTGGATGTGTGAAAATGTGTCCAGCACGTCGGCGAGGCCGACTCCGGCGGCTAGGATCAAGAGCCATCCAACCGCCGAGCGATGAGCCGACGACAGAGCCGGCAGCAAGACGAGCGCGGGAAAGCCGATTAGAAACTGTTTGAAGCGCGGGCGGGCTCCCAGCAGCACCGTCAACGCGCCGCGCAAGTGCGATTCGAAGTCGGAAACGCCTACGTCGGACTGATTGCCGGAGCGAGCGATGAGCAAGATGCCGGCTAGCGCCACGACGGACAGCGCCGCCAACTGCCAGGCCCTGACCGGCGACTGCCACAGTCGTCGAGCTTCATGGTGCACGCAGAATCGGTCCGTGAAGAAGTAAAGCCAAAGCAGCGCGAGCGGAGTGACGACGTATAGCACCTTGACGCCCGCGAACTGTTCGGCTTCTATCATGAAGACCGCTTGTGACAGCAGACCGGTGACGAACAATCCGCCCAGGGCAGCCAAACCGACGGCGGCCGACAAACATACCAAGCCCCGGCGGGCCGCGCCGCCGGCAGACGCCGCCGCTTCTTCCGGCCGGCGAAAATACGAACCCAGCGTCGTACCGGCGAGAATGCCGAACGTCAGCGCGGCGCCGAGCGCCCACAGCTTGCGCACGGTGATCCCATGGCCCAGCGCCGCGGCACCTACGAACAAGACGACGGTCAGTCCGTACGCCGCCCATGCCATCCAAGCTCGCCGACACCCGTAAAGATCCAGCAGCAGCAAGAAGCCCGCGGTCACGCCCAGCGCGGCCAAAGCGTAGAGCAGCTGCAGCCGGGAGCTTTTGAAATCGACGAACCCCGCGGCACGGCCGGTCGTAAATCCGCTTTCCGCAAGCCGCGCGCGCAACTGGCCGATCATTTGCAGATTGGCTTGTTCGGCCGACAAAGTGAGCGGTCTGCCGTCCGGCGACGTCTGTTGGATGACGTGCGGGAAGGGGCGCAGATAGACGACGCGGATGTTGCGTTCGCGGACACCCAGCACGTAGCGGGCCACGATCGTGTCGATGTCCAGCTTATCCATTTCCAGCTTTGAGATCGCCTGCACGCGAACCGTCTGCCCGACGATCTCGCGCGCGAGCGTCTGAGAGCCCTTTTGCACTTGAGAGGGGTCGTAAGCCTCGACGTCGCCAAAGTTTATGCCGCGCGATTTGAACTCGTCGCCGGTGGCCGGCAGGTTGAACGGGTAGCCGAGCACCGCATTAGCTTGGCCGAAAAAAATGACCGTTCCGATCCTGCCGCCAACAAGCATCTGAGCGAACACCGCATCGATCTCGCGCGGCCCCAGCCTCTCGTTGTCCGCGACGCGCGGATCCACGAGCAGCCCGAGACGGCGGATGGGCCCGCTCACATCCGCGGCGATCCCCAAACCTAGGCCGTTGAAAAAATCCAACTGAGTCTTGACTGCTATGAGTGCCGGCAGCGTGCCGCGCACCACGCGCACCGTCTTGGGCTGCAACTGGGTGCGCAAGACCTTGAGGTAGCGGGCCAGCGTTGGCCCATCGTACACGCTGATATAGACGTCGCTTGCGTCGATGGCATGAGCCGCTAGCAGCGAGCGAAGGGTGCGGTCGCTCAGCGGCGAGAGGCGCGCGGCGTTTATCAGCTGCTGGCCGGACTGCACGTACGCGTGGTTACCGGCATTCACGCGTTGCCCCGTCTCTTCATAGACGGCTACCGACGTGAGGCCGGCGTCGCGCATGGCCGCGAGCAGCTGCTGCCAGTCGTATCCGTAGGAGTGGGCAAAATCGGCGAGGTCTTGCTGGTCGATCGTTATCTCGACCGAACGATTGGCCGTTTCGAAACGCCATCGGTCTGCCGCCACCAAGATGCTTGCGGCCGCACCGAGGACGACCAACGCAATAGCGACCTGGCGCAGGCTGAGAGTCTGCATCGCGCCCGACGTTTGCGGGCGCCGTGCGAGATTCCCGCGCTTAGGCGCGCTCGACGCGCGCTCTTAAGGTCAGGCCTTTGCCTTCAGCTTGTCAGCCGCCGCGCCCAAAGTGCGCGCCGCGACGTCCAGCACCTGCGCGCTTTTGGTCAGCGCTGCCCGGCTAAGCTGCTCGACGCCTTGTTTGATGCGCTTTTCGCTTGCGAGTTCGGCGATGACGTCGCCCGGCCACGGCTGCGGGCGATCGGCCAGCCGCGCGGCGGAGTCCTCGGCGGAGCCCAGCCTGTCCAACTGTGCCCGCACTTCTTGTGCCGAGATAGGCGAGTCGGAGGCTGGATGGGCAGCGGTACATAGCTCAACGATTTCCGCATACAAGCGGTCGGCGGCGGCGTAGCGGGCCGAAGGGCGCAGGGCCGTCGCAGCCAAAACGCTGTCGACGTAGTCGTTGATGGCCAGTGTGGCTTCGTTTGAAAATCGCATCGTCGGTCACCCCCTTGCGATAGTACGACCGGCCGCTGCAATAGTTTCACCGGCGTACGCGCTACTGGTACTCGTCGTCCAACCGATGATCGCAAGACCTTACGGTGTGGGAGTTGAAGGGTATGAGCCCCGTGAGCAGCGCTACCGTAAACGTTACCTGCACTCGATGCGATGGCAACAGCCTGTGCGCCGATTGCCGCGCGACGGCCAAGACACTGAGCCAGGCGGGATTCCAACCCGTGCATTCCACGCGTTACGCCGCGCTGAGCGCTGCCGTCCGGGGGACGTATGCCTTCGAGGCTTGCGTGGTTCCGCTGGGCGCCGACGAGCCGGCGGTGCTCGATGCGCTCCGGTTGTTGCTCGCCGGAAAGCGCGTTGCGATCGTCGGAAATCGATTGGCTGCCGATGCCCATCTGCCGGCGGAATTTTCCGTCTTCCCAAGCCGCCGGTTGGCGCCCGGCTCGATCGCCATCGGGCGGCTTAGTGCGGGCGTCGGCCAAAGACGACCCCCGACGAGCTCTTCCGATCAGTAGAGAACTGGCGTCATGGACCAGCCGCCGCCGGGCGGTGGCTGCGACGATACGATGAGAGTGACGGGGTAAGAGGAACCGCCTTCGGGCATTGTAACCGATTCGACTTCGCGGTAGCCGCGTGGCGGCACCGAAAAGGTTTTTAGCAGTTCTGCCCTTCCGGGATTGACCGGATGAAGCTGCAGCAGTTGACCCTCGATGAAGAACGTTCCGGTTGAGCGGCCGCCCCGCGGCTGGAACCACAACCCGACGTTTGCCGCTCGATCGGTAGGGTTCAGCAGCGTGAGCGTGGCGGATTGCTTGACGCCGTAATCACCACCGAGCACCTCGCCTTGCACTAAGTTAGGCAACGGCAGTTTGCCGATCGTCAACGTAGTGGGAGCGTCGCCTACAGTGTAGTACTCATCGTAGAAAAAATCCGGCACCTGATAGACGCCGCGCGCATGGCGGACGGCGCTTTGGAGCAAAGTCTGCGAAACCGGACCGACGGGTGAATCGGCTGCATCCTGCACGACCACGGCGACCCGCACGCCGTCCCCTGAGATGACGCGTATCTGCTGCAGGCCGCTGATCAGATTGTCCGCGGGCAGCAGCTGGTCGATGACGTTGATCGCAGCGCCCGGCGGCACCTCGAAGATCTCCCCTTCGTTAGCCGCCTCGTGCACCAAGAAGCGCCGGGTGGATTCGTGGCCGACTTGCAAGATATTGGGATTGGGGCCGGCTAGCCCCGCGATGACCTGCAAGAGGCTGGCGTCGTTGCCGTCGTTTTGCACCTTGACCAGCAATCGCCGGGTGCTGGAGTGCGGCGGCTCGTAATGATAGTACAGCAGCCGCGCCGGTTCTCCCGAGTTGACGTCCGCATAGAAGAGCGTTCCGTTCTCCGTGATGGTCTCGGGAAAGTCAGATACCATTAGAAACTTGGCCGTCACCCGCGGCTGAGCGACGTTGACGACCCGCACGGCAACGGTCTGCTGGTAAGGAAGATATCCCTCGCCCGTGATAGACACCGGCACGTGGACAACCCCCACCTGATCGGCGCTTAGAGTGTGCGCGTCGCGCACGGCCGCAGGATCGATGAAGACCCGTGCGCCGGGCTCCGGATAAGCGACCAGCGTGGCCGCATGGGCCGCTTCGACGGCGACGAAATCCGCGCTGGCGGGGTCCCCGGTGATCGTTATCTCCGTCGTCTGAAATGTTCGGCCGGCCGAGGCCTCGACGGTCACGGCCAAAGGGGAGCTCAAACCAGCTTCGCTCGTAACGCTGATCGTCGTCGAGCCGACGTGCAGCCCGGTGATGTCGATGGAGCGATCGATGGGGTTGAAGATCGGCCTGATAACCGCCGGGTCGAATCCGCCCAACTGCACGAGACCGCTGGCCGGGGATGTCAAGTGGACCGACACTTGATGCCCTAAGAGCACGCGCACGGAGGCCGGCGCAATCTGGACCGGCACCGGAGACGGCGTCGGCGACGGTGACTCGCTCGCGGCTGGCTCGGCCGATGGCGAGGGACTCGAAGGCGGCGGCTCGGCAAGTTCGCTGGGGGCGGCGGACGGCTCGGCCGCAGCGGGGGCGCCAAAGGCGGCGGGGCCGCATGAACCCCCGCAGTCACCGCCCGAAGCCCCAAGCATAGCCGCGCCCAGCGTCAAGATGCAAGCACCCGTCGCGAGCAGGGCTTTGGCGGATGCGCTGGTCGGCATCGGGCGCCGCTTAGGCGATTTGCTCTTCCTCCCGACGGACGGCGCTAGCCAGTAGAGTCTTGTAACCGTGACTCGGGAAGAGCACGGTGACGAGGTCGCGCTCGAATCGCTCTACCGTCCCTTGGCCGAACTTCGGATGATCCACCACATCGCCGATCCGAAACTCCCCCTGACCAAGCTGGCGAGTCGGCTCCAGAACGCCGACTTGGCCCGTGCGGCCGCGGCAGTTGTCGCACGCCCCGCAATTGATGGTATCGTAATCCTCGCCGAAATAGTTGAGGATGAATTTACGCCGGCAGCTTTGCGTCTCGCAGTATTGGAGCATCATAGCGAGCTTGCTCTGATCGTACGATCGCTTGGTCTCGTAGCTTGCCAAATTCAACGTCATCTCGAGCTTGGTCTTGAGCAGCGGCGACAGGCCGTAAGTCGTCTTCGATACGTTGCGAATAAAGCCGCCTTTCTTCAGCAACGCTAGGATCACTTTGAGCTTGGTGAGCGGAAGCTGGGAGATTCTGCGTAAGTCGGTGAGCGAGACTCCGTTATCCTGGCGCTCGAAATACTGGAGCGTGCCGAAGACCTTTTGCACCTCTTCCACATCGGGGTACTTGCCGGTGAGAAAATAGTTTTGCACCCTGGTGTCGCTCTGGCGGTAGGCGAGCAGGCAGGTAGATTCCTCGCCGTCGCGGCCGGCGCGGCCCGCCTCTTGGGTATAGGCCTCGACACTACCCGGCAAATCGTAGTGGATCACGAAACGGATGTTAGCCTTGTCGATTCCCAAGCCGAACGCGTTGGTGGCGACGACGATTTTGACATCCTCATTCATGAAGCGGTCGTGCACGCGGTCGCGATCCGCCTTTTGCAGCTTGCTATGGTAAACTTCGGCTTCAATCCCGAGCCCTTCGCGCAGATACTGAGCGACCGTGTAAGTGTTCTTGATCGTCGCCGTGTAGATGATGCCCAAGCATCCCGCGAGCGGGCCGCTCAGCTTCTTTTTGATCATGCGCAGCTTGTCTTCATCGCTGCCGGCGCGGGCTACCTCGTAGACTAGATTAGGCCGGTCGAAGCCGCGAACGATCGCCTTCGCGTGCGGGATGTTGAGCTGGGTAAGTATATCCTCGCGGACCGACGGAGTCGCCGTAGCGGTCAACGCGAGCACGGTCGGATGGTTCAACGCCGCGATCACGCGGCCCAGATTCAAGTACGCCGGGCGGAAGTCGTGCCCCCACTGAGAGATGCAATGAGCCTCGTCCACAACAAAGAGCGGAACGTGCAACCGCTTGAGCGCGTCGACGAAGCTCTCATCCTCCAGGCGTTCGGGCGTGACGTAAATGAGCTTCAAGTTGCCGCGCGCGATCAGCTCGAGGTTTTGCGCTTCTTGCTCGTCCGTGAGCGTGCTGTTGAGCGCAATCGTGCTGCCTATGCCCGCATCGGCCAGCATATCGAGCTGATCCTTCATCAGGGCGATCAACGGCGAGACGACCACGGTAGTGCCGGATAGCAGCAGCGCCGGAAGCTGATAGCACAGCGACTTTCCGGCTCCGGTCGCCAAGATCGCTAGGGTATCGTTACCTGCCAGCACCCGGCGAATGACTTCTTCCTGACCCGACTGAAAGCTCTCGTACCCGAAATGGCGACGCAACGCTTCGTTGATGTCGATCTGGACCGACATGGATTTAGAACCGACCTTCCTTCGCGGAAAAGGCAGCGCGCTCAAAAAGCTTAGAGAAAGGTGAGGCCTCGACCCCTGTAGAGAATCGCGGCACTGCGATGCTTGAGCACCGCTTGCTTACATGTTACCCGCACGGTGGCGCGCTAAACGTCTGCGATCGGCCCACGTCGCCGCTGCATCGACGAGGCCACTACCATGCCCAAGGCTTGGCTCCAGGCTGGGCACTGCGCCGCGTCTAGGAAAGCCCTGGCGCCCGACGAAAGGCGCAGTCTCATCTGATGAAAAGCGACGTTTCGGCCGCCCCGACAGCACCACCCGAGAACTTGGCCCTGTACCGCAAACACCGACCGCCGGGTTTTGCCGATCTCGTCGGCCAACCGGCGGTCGTGCAGGGGTTGAGCGCCGCGGTTGCTTCCGGCCGCGTCGTGCATGCGTACCTGTTCTCCGGTCCGCGTGGCACCGGTAAGACGTCGGCCGCTAGAATCCTCGCCAAATGCCTAAACTGTCTGCGCGGCGGCCCGCGGCCCGATCCATGCGGGCAGTGCGAAGCGTGCACGACGATCGCGGCTGGCAGCGCCTTCGACGTCGTCGAAATAGACGCCGCCAGCAACCGCGGCATAAACGAAATACGAGAGTTGCGCGAGCGGGTGAAGTTCGCTCCGGCTCGTCTGCGCCGCAAGGTCTACATCATCGATGAAGTCCACATGCTCACGCCGGAAGCTTTCAACGCCTTACTTAAGACGCTCGAAGAGCCGCCCGAAGCCGTCGTCTTCGTGCTCGCTACGACCGAGATGCACAAAGTCCCGCTTACCATCCTTTCCCGCTGTCAGCGTTACGAATTCCGCCGCATGACGCCGACTACGATTCGCGAGCGGCTAGCCTCCGTGGCGACTCGAGAGGGCATCGCCATAACCGATTCCGCGTTGGCGCGAATCGCATACCTGGCTGATGGAGCGCTACGCGACGGACTCGTGCTGCTCGAGCAGGCGCGCGGTTTCATCGGCACCGGCTGCATCGATGACGGAGCCCTCGATCGCGCTTTCGGCGTCTCGCATCAGGAGCGCATCGAGCAAATCGTCGATGCAGTCGCAGCCGAGGACATAAAATCAGCGTTTGCGGCGCTGGCCGAGGCGGTCGGCCAAGGCGCGGAGCCGGCTTGGCTCGCGCGCGAACTGCTGCGTTGGTTTCGGCACGCCCTCATCGCTCAGGTCGACGGCCGGGTGCTCGACTCGGAGATGCCGCAAGCGCAGAGCTCCTCTATCGGGCACAGAGCTGATAAGTTGGGCCGCGTCAAGGTGCTCATCGCATTGCGCTGCTTGTCCGATTGCGTCGCCCAACGCTTTTCGGTCGCGCCGCGCATCGATCTGGAGCTCGCGCTCGCCCGCATCATCTTGCCAGCAGACGAACTGAGCATGCAAAGCTTATCAGACCGCTTGCGCAAGCTGGAGGAACAAGCGCCCGCAGCCGGGTCGGCAACCGATCCCGACGCAGGAACGACAGTGCGGCCGCTGTCCGGGCCGTCCAAGCCAAAGAGTCAAAAAGCGACGGTCAAAACGGCGGACGAACAGCCGGCGCCGGCGCCCCAAAGCCTGACGACTGCCAAGCTGCAAGGCCTGTGGCAGATAGTGCTCAGCGGCGTCAAAGATCGCTCGCGCACTTGCCACGCCTGGCTTCAGCATGCCAGCGTTGCGGACGTGTGCGGCCACCAAGTCACTTTCGCGACCTCCACGAAGTATTTCGCGGACAGCCTAGCCGATCCGCCGATGGCCGCCATCATCGTCGAAGCGCTTAGCGCTGCGACCGGCCTTCGCCCGGTGGTCAAATTCACCGTCGCAGCCGCGCCCGTGCCCGAGGGGGTCCGCATCGCCAGCCCGGTAGCCTTTGGCGATTTCAGCATAGCAGAGTCCGTGCTGGGCGCCGACCTGCTTTAACGAACGCAGTTGTAGCGCCAAGACGGAGATCTCGATGAATCAGCAGCAGATGATGAAGCAGGCGCGCAAGCTCCAAGAGCAGCTTGCGAAGGTTCAGGCGGATTTGGCCAACGAGATGCTGACGGGGTCGGCCGCTGCCGGCTCCGTCGAAATCACCCTCGATGGCCATGGGAGCGTGCGCAAGGTCAAGATAGATCCCGCCGCAGTCGATCCTCAAGACGTGGAAACGCTCGAAGACCTTATTTCGGTTGCGCTCAGCGATGCGCAGGCAAAAGTCGCCGCTCTGTCCCAATCGCGCATGGGACCGCTGACCGGCGGGCTTGGCATTCCCGGCCTCTAAGCCGCGCTGCCGTGAACTCGATGGCCGGACCGCTTTCAGATTTAGTGCGGGAGCTAGAGAAGCTGCCGACCGTCGGCCCTAAGACCGCTACTCGTCTGGCCTTTCATCTGCTCTCGGGCAGCCGTGAAGATGCCGGAGCGCTTGCGGCCGCAATCGTCGACGTCAAGGAGCGAGTGCGCTTTTGCAGCCGTTGTTTCTCGCTGACCGAGGACGACCCGTGCCCGATATGTCAGGACCCGCTGCGGGACGGCTCGCTTCTTTGCGTCGTCGGCGAGCCTAAGGACGTGTATGCCGTCGAAAGGACGATGAGCTTTCGCGGCCGTTATCACGTGCTTGGCGGATTGATATCGCCGATGAACGGTATCGGCGTCAGCAAGCTGAAAATCAAAGAGCTGGCCGACCGGGTAACTTCCGAAGGGGTGCGCGAGGTGATCATAGCGACCAACCCCAATGCGGAAGGCGAGTCGACGGCTCTCTACCTGGCACGCATACTATCGCCCGTCGTCGCGGTGACGCGCTTGGCGTACGGGCTACCCATAGGCGGCGACCTCGACTACGCAGACGAGGTGACGCTGTCGCGGGCCCTTGAGGGCCGCCGGTCTCTGCAATAAGTTCGTTACTTGCGCCGCAGCAGCAGGTCTTGGACGATGCGCCGCGCGCCGCTACCGGCCTCGCGATACATGGCCGTGATCTTGTCGGAAGTCATCGGGTTACCGGTCTCGTAATAGTGGGCGGCGGCTTGGCCGACTACAAAGGTGCCGGCATAGGCGACGGCGGCTTTTATGACGACGCCGGCAACCGGGATGAAGCCCGAAAGTTCCCGTGCCAAAGCTCGCCAGGCGTAGCCGCCTCCGATGACCGGCACTAGCTCCAGTATCCGGGCGAATTCCGGTTTCTTGCCGTACGCCGCGGCGATGTGCAACAGCATGTTTATTTGCATGCCGGTGATCGCGACGGTATCGGTCGCCGAGGCGATGCCGCCGGTCAGCAAGCCGATGATGGGGACGTGATCTGCCAGCGCCGAAGCGGCGGCCACCTGCAAACTGCGCATCGCGCAGTCATCGGTCAGTTTATTCGCCACGCTAGCGCGGAACAAGGGCAGCGCCGCCGCCAGCGCCACTTCGCTGCCGGCATGCTCGGCCACGATCTCCGGCAGCAGCCGCTTCCGCAGTTCGCCGGCGCTCCAATCGACGAGTCGATAATGGCGCAGCGCTCGGCCGTTCCCGCTTGGCGAGCCGACGTCCCCGCTATGCGCCTGCGAGCCTGCTGGCGCCCGTTCGATGAAGAAGACGGGGCGGGAAGCGGCCTGAGGCGACACCGTTTCGCCCGGCTCGCCAGCATACAGAACGCAGTGCGCCGCGGATTGCTTTTGAGCCTCCGCTAAAGAGCCGAATACGCGCAGCGTACCCTCGGGTGCGGACTGGTCCGGGTCCAGCGAACCCGCGAGTTGCGGCGCTAACGGTCCGCTTAACGCGAGCAGCACCGGCTTTTTCGCCGCTGCATCGATCACGTTGAGGTTGATGCGGTCGCGAAACCGCAAGAACCAGCCTAGACTTCCGGTTTCTCCGCGAACCCTTCCCACCACAGACCCATTACGACTTCGAGCGATTCTTGCGACAGGTGCTTGGCGAGCGCCATGTCGACGTAAGCCTTACCGGTCGCGCGCTGCTCGTTGATGACGGTCGAAACGGGCACCTTTTCCTCGGCTGCCAGCCAGCAGGCCGCGCCGACGTCGCCGGGCGACATGCCCAAGCGCAGCGCGGTCTCGTAGGTCGGCGCCTCGACACCAACCCGAGCCCGGATAGACCGCGTCAAAGCATCGTAGCGGCCGGCCGAGTAACCTAGGCCTAGCAGCGTGATGCGGCTGACGAGCTGCCGGGATTGGGCCGTGAAGTATAAGGACTGCGCCTCCTCGGCCGCGGCAGCCGCGACATCTAGCTGGTTGATCGCTGCGACCGCCAGCGGTTTGAGGTCTTGCGCCGCGCGCGGCGACAGGTCGCCGCCGAAATCCAGCGGTGTGCGATCAAGCTGGCGGAAATATGCATCCAGCGCAGGTGCCGCTTGCCAACCGAGCGCGATCGCACCGCGCGCGGCGGTCACCCCTTGGACCAACCCGTCGGACGATGCCGTCATCTGCTTGACGATATCTGAGTAAAAAGGCAGCACCGTGAGAGTCTGGCCGCTTGGCGCAGGCCCGCGCAGGGGTGCATCCATCTCGTTGAGCACGCCGGTGTCGTCTTTGAGCATTCCGCTCGAATTGCTGACGACGTAATCAGCTTTGTCCATCAGTGTATTGAGATCTTTGGCCATGTGCTCGAGATCGAACACGACGCCTTCGACCCGGCTGCCCTGCCGAACATCGATGTTGCCGAAGTTGGGCACCTCGTAGCTCAGATTGTTTAGCCGGTCTTCGAACTGTTTCTCGTCGTGACGCGCGAGCTTGAGCCGGTCGTCAAGAGAGATCTGAGCGGTCTTGGCGGCGCCCTCGGCCGCAGCCAACTGCGTCCGCACCGGATTGAGGTTGGGCTTAAGCAGAGAAGCGTGCGCCGAAGTCGTCGGCAGCAGTGCCATCATCCGGTCCGCGGCGCTTTGAGCAGCCTGCGTCGCATTGGGCGAGTGTCTGACTTCGCTGAGCGCGATCTGGCTTTTGTCGAAGTTCCCCAGCGCCAGCGCGACCTGACCCTTGTGGAGCAGAGCTATTTGATTTGAAGGGTCCGCTTTGAGGACGTTATCCAGCTTGTAGGAAGCGTACGCATAGCGGCCCTCATCTTCATCGTGAATGGCTTGGGAGAGCATTTGTGGCGTATCCGTCTTGGAAAGCGCCGGATAGCCCTTGAGGTGAGCGATCCGCGCTTTTGGGTCCGGATGGGACTCGAAGTACTTATCGAGGCCGCCGCCATTGTCGCCGTACTCTTTGCCTAGCCTGCTCATGAACGAGACCATAGCGTCGGGATCGTAGTCGGCGCGACTCATCAGCTGCAGCCCGTACTGGTCTGCCTGGAGCTCGTCGATGCGGGAGAGCTTGGACATCGACAGGCCGCCGATGAGGTTGCCGAATCGGTATACAAACGGCGATGCGATCGACAAAACGCCCAATAGGATGTTCAGCACTTGGGCCTTGGCATTGAGGGTCACCTGATGCCGCCGCTCGACGTGACCCATTTCGTGCGCCATCACGCCGGCGAGTTCGTCGTTGGAATCGACGAAGTTGAGCAATCCGAAATTCACGTAGACGAAGCCGCCAGGCAGCGAAAATGCGTTGATGTCGTTGGTCTGAATGATCTTGAACTTGTAGTTGATATCAGGGCGCGCCCGATAACGCGCCAGATTGGCGGCCACGCCGTTTACCCAGTTGTTTAGCACGGGATCGGAGACTATGTCGTTCTCCATATCCACTTGCTTGGCTGCATCCTGACCCATGCGGATTTCCGTCGCGGTCGAGACGGCGCGGGCCGGAACGGGAAGGTTCGCCGCCACCAGGCAAAGCAGCGTCGCCGCCGCTACGATACGCTTGGAAATGTTCATCAGGGTGCTCCTACCGGCTTAGGTTCTTCATTTGCGACGGCTCCCGCGCAGGTACCTGCGGTCGTGCCTGCTCTCATCCACAATTTATGCACCGCGGCGCGCCGTTCGTGCACAAGGGAATGGAGCCGGCGCGCCCTAAAGCGCGACACCTTCGTGCAGATCAAAGGAACGAAGTCCGGCCTTTTGCTTCACGTCTACGAGCGGCCGCTGACCGACGTAGTGGTCGACTTGCGCGACCGTCTAGCGCAGACGCCGGGCTTCTATCAGGGCAGCCGCGCCGTCCTGATGTTGGGGACTCTGCCGGCTGAGCCGGCCGAACTTGCCGCCGTCGTGGCAACGCTGGAACAATTCGGAATCGTAGCTGACGGCGCGGTTTGCGAGAGCGAAGAGCTGGCGGCGCTAGCTCGCTCGGCCGGGCTCAGGCTAGTGGCGGCGAGCGTCGCGGCGGCGCCACGGGCCAAAGACGACCGCACGGAAGGCGGCGACGGCCGGCGCAAGGCGTCGGCGGCCCAGCGGGACCTTAACGGTGCGCCGCGGGCCGAAGGCAGCAGCCTGCCCTTGACGCAGACCGGCGAGACGCACTATTACAACGGAACGCTGCGCTCCGGTCAGTCTATCAGCGCTCGCGGCAACATCGTCGTCGTCGGGGACGTCAACCCGGGAGCCGAGTTAGTGGCCACCGGAGATATCTTAGTGTGGGGCAGGCTACGGGGCATCGCGCATGCCGGAGCCCAAGGCGATGAGGCCTGCGCCGTCTTCGCGCTTCGCCTCGAACCCATGCAGCTACGCATCTCGCGCGCGATAGCGATCGCTCCGCCCGAGAAACGCAAAAAACGCGGCGGCGTTCCGGAAGAAGCCCGCTTGCGCGAAGGCCGCATCGCCATAACGGCCGCTCGGGCCTGACTGCTGATGAGCGCGCGCGTCTACGTCGTCACGTCCGGCAAAGGCGGCGTGGGTAAGACGACCACCACCGCGAATCTGGGATGCGCATTGGCTGGCATCGGCAAGACCGTCGTGCTGGTCGACGCCGATATCGGGTTGCGCAACTTGGACCTCGTGCTGGGCGTGGAAAAGCGCATCGTCTACGACTTGGTCGACGTGGCGGAAGGCCGGTGCCAGCCGCGTCAAGCGCTCATCAAGGATAAGCGCGTCGAGGGGCTCTACCTGCTACCGGCCGCACAGACCAAAGATAAAGAAGCGGTCGACGAAGATCAGATGAAGTGGGTGATGCGCCAGCTGGCGCCGATTTTCGACGTCGTGCTCGTCGACTCTCCGGCGGGCATCGAACACGGTTTTCGCAACGCGATCGCGGGCGCGGACGAAGCTGTCGTCGTCACGACGCCGGAAGTTTCAGCCATCCGCGATGCGGATCGCATTTTGGGAATGCTCGGCAGCCGCCGAGCGCGTCTGATCGTAAACCGCGTTCGCTTCGAGATGGTCAAAAGCGGCGACATGCTCAGCGTCGATGACGTAACCGAGATCTTAGGTCGGGAAGTTCTGGGAGTCGTGCCCGACGACGAGGAGATCATCGACACCACCAACCGCGGCGAACCGGTGGCTTTGGACGGCAGCCGCAAACTGGCAAGACTCTATGAAGCGATCGCGCGCCGGCTGTGCGGCGAGTCCGCCGAAATGCCCGACTTGCATGCAGACGGCCTTTGGCACCGGCTGCGCCGGCTGATGGGATCGAGAGCGTGAAAGAACTGAACGTGACTAGGGACGCGCGCGCGGCCGACCCCGGCCCCAACTCGGCCGGGAGCAGCACAACAGCGCTTGGGCGGGCCATCGTCGTCACTTCCGGCAAGGGCGGGGTCGGCAAGACGACCACAACCGCCAGTTTGGGTACCAGCCTCGCCGACGGCGGGAAAACCGTGGCGGTCGTCGATGCCGACGTGGGATTGCGTAATCTCGACGTCGTGCTCGGGCTCGAAAACCGCATCCGCAAGCACCTCCTCGACGTCATCGAGGGTACGGGCACGCTCGAAGAGGCCCTCGTGCGCGACCGCTTGCGGCGATCGCTCTTCTTGCTGCCCGCGGCGCAAAACCGTGAGAAGGACGACGTGCCGCAAGCCGCAATGGCCGCCGTCGTCCGCGAGCTGCAGCACCGTTTCGACTTCGTGCTGATCGACTGCCCGGCCGGCATCGAACAGGGTTTCCGCAACGCCGTCGCCGGGGCCACCGAGGCTATCATCGTCACGACCCCGGAAGTTTCGGCCGTGCGCGATGCCGACCGCATCATCGGGCTGCTGCCCGCCCACATCACCCCGCAGCTCATCGTCAATCGGGTGCGCCCCGGGATGGTGAAACAGGGGACGATGATGAGCGTCGAGGACGTAAACGCGATCTTGCGGCTCGAACTGATCGGCGTGGTGCCGGACGAAAGATATATCGTCATAGCGACCAATCGCGGCACCCCGGTCATCGATATCGAGGGCTCCCAGACCGGCGCCGCTTTTCGCCGCATCGCCCGCCGCTTGCAAGGCGAGGCCGTACCGATACCACCGTTGCGCCTTCCGCAAGGCATCGTCGGGCGTCTACTGTCGACCCTGGGCATCAGCCGCTCGTGACTCGCGGGGATCTTTGAATGCTCGAATTCATCACCCGCTTCTTCCGGCGCGAAGAGGCCAGCAAGAATCTCGCCAAGGAGCGGCTGCGGCTGGTCCTCATGTCCGATCGTGTGTCGCTTGCGCCGGACATCTTCGAGACGATGAAAGTCGAAATGCTCGACGTCATCCGCCGGTACCTAGAGGTGGACGAGCGCGCACTTGAGATGCGCTTTGAAAATGCCGAGCGCCAGTTTCTGCTGCTCGCCAACATTCCGGTGCTTCACGTCAAAAGCCACATGCCCAAACCGGCGACCCTGCAAAGCCCAAGCGCGCCGCCAAACCGCACCGCGCCGCCAAACGGCAGCGCGCATTCGCCCGCGCCAGAGCAACCGGCACCGGCGGCCGAGGAGGCTCAAGCGCCGTCGGCTAGCATGGCGATCGACGCCGAGCGCTCCAAAGCCGCGCCCGCTAAGGCCGACGCTCAAGGCTCGGCGCCAAAGCGCCGCAGGCGCAAGCGCAAGAAGACTTCCCCAGCCGGTGCATCGCAGACCATAGCGATCCCGCAACCCGTCGGCGATCCGCCGACCATCCCACCGGCTGATCAATAAGCCACAGGGCCGCCAGGCCGCTCGAAGAACTGCGCCTTTGAATGCTCGAACGACCATGGTACGTATCCTTCAACTATGCGCTGGCGGGGGCAGCTTTAGCCCTTTGCGCTTTGGGCATTATCGTCATAAGGAGCGCTACTTTGCACTCGGGCGGCGGCGACTTGCGCCACCAGGTAGCTTACTTCATCGTCGGGATTGTCGCTATGGCCGCTCTGTCATGCACCGATTATCACCTGTGGCAACGCTTGGCGCGGCCGATTTACGTACTGAACATCGTCATGCTCGGCGCCGTGGCGCTAGCCGGTCATTCTGCTTTGGGCGCTCAGCGCTGGATCGGAGTGGGACCGTTTGTTTTCCAGCCGTCGGAGCCCGCGAAACTGCTGACGACGCTGTCGCTGGGCGCCATATTGGCCAGCCCTACGCGCTCCTACCGGCGCATGCGCGATCTGCTCGCTCCGCTCAGCGCGGTCATCGTACCGACGATTCTCGTGATAAAGCAGCCGGATCTCGGAACCGCGCTCGTCCTCATTGCGATTTTGAGTACGATGCTATTCTTCGGCCTGCCGAACACCGCGCATTTCGCCGTATACATGGCAAGCGTGCTCGGCGCCGGCGCGCTGGCCGTCGCCTCGCCTTTTGTCCTTAAGTCGTATCAACGCCAGCGCTTGTTGGTTTTCTTAGACCCCAAGCACGACCCGCAGGGTGCAGGCTGGAGTCTGATGCAGTCTAAGATCGCGGTCGGCTCGGGGCGGCTTTCCGGAAAGGGACTATATCACGGCACGCAGACCCAATTGGGCTTCGTCCCCGAGCATTCCACCGATTTCATCTTCACGGTCATCGGCGAGGAGCTGGGTTTCCTCGGAGCGATGCTTCTCTTGGCGTTGTACGGAGTGCTGTTCGTCGCAGGTTTGGCCTGCGTCAGCGCGTCGCGGGATCGCTATGGCCTGCTCATCTCGGTCGGCATCATCGCCATGCTGGTATTCCACGTCTTAGTGAACATCGGAATGACCATCGGAATCATGCCCATCACCGGGATTCCTCTGCCGTTCATCTCTTACGGGGGGTCGAGCCTCATCACTTTTCTCATGTCGGTAGGCATATTACTCAACATCCACCTTCAGCGCCATAAGATATCCTTCAGCGAAGCTTGAACGCACGGTTCGACTTGGAGGCCTCAGCCGTCGGCGGGGCGAAACGTAAAGAGGTAGACCGGGCTTGACGACAAGAGGCCCGTACCGCGGTTTCCGCGTTGCATCAAAGGCGCCGCCGGTCCCATAGCAGAGGACGCCGCCGAACGGCAAGCTTTTAATATCTGAGGTTTCCCGCAACGTCCGATTCAGCGTAGTACGCTCTATAGCGATCCACCGGTCGCAGCCAGCCGGCAAATTGCCGCTGACCGGAGCACCAAAGACATCGTCTTACCGACGATCGTGGGCGAAAGCCCGCATTGACGTACGAGCATTCCGCGAGGCCGTCCGCACGATGCGTTGACGCCGGCCTCTTTTTGCATTTCGCTTCCTGAAAAGGCCAAACTGTTTGAAAACCGAGATACTCATATCGTGCGACGACTGGGAGAACCGCGTCGCCGTCCTCGAAGAAGGCGCCCTCGCCGAGATCTACTTCGAACGCGAAGAAAAGGTCATCGGCTCCATCTACAAAGGCCGGGTCGAAAACGTCTTGCCCGGCATGGGCGCATGTTTCGTCAACATCGGCTTGGGCCGCAACGCCTTTCTTTACGTGGACGACATCATGCGAGATCCGATCAACGTCGGTCAGACCGAGTTCACCGACCGCCGGCGCGGCCGGACGGTCAACGAATTGCTGCGCGTCGGCGACGAGATACTGGTGCAGATCATCAAAGAACCGCGCGGACTAAAAGGCGCTCGGGTCTCGACCAACATCTCGCTGCCCGGACGCTACATGGTCTTGATGCCGACCGGGCGCTACTCGGGCGTTTCATCCCGCATCGAAGACGAGACCGAACGCGACCGCTTAAAGCAGATCATGCGCGACGTCCGCCCGGAAGGGATGGCCACGATCGTGCGCACCGCCGGCCGCGGCGTAAGCAAGGCCGAGTTGATCGCCGACTTAGGCGTTCAGTTACGGCTGTGGCACAACATGCTCGATACGTACAACCGCGCCACCGCGCCGGCGCTCGTCCACAAGGACCTGAACCTGGTCTTCAAAGCCGTCCGCGACTTCATGACCAGCGACGTGCATCAGGTCATCATCGATTCGAAGGAACAGTTCGATGAGGTGCGCAGCACGATGTCCTACCTGGGGCCGCAGTACCTCACTCGCATCAAGTTGTGGGAAGGGCCCGGCAACCTATTCGAGGTGCGTGGCATCGATGACGAGCTGCAAAAGCTCATCAAGCCCAAGATCATGCTGCCGTCGGGTGGATATTTGGTGCTCGAGCACACCGAAGCCCTGACGGTCATCGACGTCAACACCGGCAAGTTCACCGGCGGCCGAAACCTCGAAGACACCTTAGTCCGCACGAACATCGAGGGGGCCGCCGAAATAGCGCGCCAGGTGCGCTTGCGCGACATCGGCGGCATAATCGTCGTCGACTTCATCGACATGTCGCACGAGCGCAGCCAATCTCAGGTGATCGACACGCTGACCGAAGCGCTCAAACGCGACCGTACGCGCAGCACCATCCAATCCTTTTCCAACCTCGGGCTGCTCGAATTCACGCGCAAGCGCGTCGGCAAGGACCTGGCGGGTCAGTTGCGTTCCGAATGCCCTTACTGCGGAGGTATGGGCGACGTGATGTCGAGCGAGTCGCTTGCGATCGCCCTATTGCGGCAAATACGCCAACGCGGCATCGATGGCGAAAGAGCAAAGAGCCTGCGCGCGCTCGTCGATCCGGCCGTGGCCGCGCAGCTAGTCGGATGGTACCGCGAAGAATTTGAAAAGCTGGCCAAGAGCTACGCCTTCGATTTGGCACTCGTGGTGGAGCCTCAGCGTCACCGGGAGAGCGTCGCACTGGAGCCGGGCCCGCGTGCGCGCTCTTCGATTGCGGCTGGAGCGGAGCTGGAAAGCGAACTGCTGGCGATCCGATTGCCCGATCCATCGTCGGGCGTCGCAGTCATCGAAAACACGCTGGTCGAGGTGCGCGACGGCGCGAATGGGACCGGGCAGCGGGTCAGGATCAAGGTCACGGAGGTCGGTTCGAACCTCGCGCGGGCTGAGCTTAGCGAGCCGCTCAAGGGCGGTCAAGCGCGCCGCCGGCGTGGCCGGGGGCGGGTCAAGGGATTACCCGAAGGCGACGCGCCGATCGCGCCGCCCGCGCCGCTGCCGGTGGCAACGGTTGGCGGCTTGCGAGCGGGAGAGCCGGCAGCGTCCGCCCGTCCGGCACCGCGGCGCGCGGTAGCCGAAACGCCGTTCGGCTTCGACGAAGGCCAAGATGACTTCCCGGAGCGGGCTGGCCGTGCCGCCGGCAGCCATACCACCGCTCGGGTTGCCGCGCGTCCTTCAGCCGCCAAGGTCGCCGCTGGGGCCCCGTCTCGGGCCCCCAGACCCCGACCCGGCCGCAGCCGAGGCGGAGTCACCAATCCTGCATCACCGCCGCCCCTGGTGGTCGGTGGAGACGGTGATATAGACTATGAGGAAGGCGACGCAGTGGTGGTTCAAGCCACCTCTCGGGCCGACACCGTTACCCGGCGATCACCTGCGGCCGCTTCGAGTTCAGGGCCTTCGAGTTCCGGTCACACCGACTACGACGTCCAAGATGAAGTCGACCCCGGCGCGGAGCCACAGCGGCGTCGGCGGCGGCGCGGCCGTGGTCGCGCGCCCGAACCGCATCCCTCAACCGAAGAAGATGAATCGTTCGTCACGGTCGACGTGCCCTATCGGGACGAGCCGGCTCGCCCGCCGACGACCTCGGCGCGCAGCCAGATGCGGCCTCGCGAAGCGGATATGCCGCGGAGGAGCGTTTCAGAGCAAACGCAATCCCGAGCTTCGTCCGAGGGCCGACCGCGCACCGACGCAAACGGCGAGGACGTTGGCGAGAGCGGGTTCCGCCCGTCGCGGCGTCCTCCGGCTGGTAGCCCCAGGGTCTACGGGCCGATTCGGCAGCTGTATGGACCTCCGGTTCGACTAGGTCCGCCGGCATCCAATCCTTTAGCCAAGACACCGGCGCGGAGCCGGCCGCGGTCCGACGAAGAGCTCGAGGATCTGGAGGTGGTAGTCGACGCTCACGAGCCAGCCGCATTAGACGTCCCCATCCGCACTCAAGGCCCGGCGCGACCAAGTGGGCGTCGGCCGGCCGCGTCCAATCTGCCCGTTTCGGATCCCGCAACGACGATCGACTCGGGGCCGTCCTTCAAAGGATTCGAACGTCCCGCGCAGACTGCGCCCGAGGCCCGATCGCCCAAGCCTCCCCTCCAAAGCACCGGCGTTCCCGCGCGGCCTCCCGGTCGCGGCCGCTCGGCGGCTCGCTCGTCCGAGGGCGCTGCACCGGCGCGCGCGCGCGGTCCGGTGCGTCAGGTCTATCCGCCGCCCGGCACCCAACAAGAGGAACCGGCCGCCCAAACGGGGCCCAAAGCTGCGCCGATGAACGCGCATCGAAAGCCTCGCGGGCCCATGATGCGCGACCCCGGTTCACCTCCGCCTCCCAAGGGGAAGGTCCGCCAGCTTTATCCGCCCCCGCCGGACGATGCAGCGGTGCCGGCCGACCCAGCGCCAAAACGCTCCAATCGCCCTGCGCCCAACGGGGGGTCGATGTTCGTGAGCGACGGCGGTGAGCGCGACGAGCGCCTTCAACGAGCGCGGGAACGCGCCGAAACGAGAAGACAATCGCCCGATGTGTCGGACGGCGAGACCCAAGAGGACTGACGCTTGGCGCTGATCCTGCCCTATAAAGGAAAGGCCCCGCGAATCGGTGCCGGCGCTTTCGTCGCGCCCAACGCTACGCTTATAGGCGACGTGTTTATCGGCGATGGAGCAAGCGTTTGGTTCGGCGCGGTGCTGCGCGCCGACGAGGCGGCCATCCGGATCGGCGCCCGGACCTCCGTCCAAGACAACGCCGTCATCCACGTCTACGCCGGGCACGATACCATCATCGAAGCCGATGTGACGATCGGTCATGGAGCAGTTTTAGAAGCTTGCCATGTGAGCTCGGGCGCGTTGATCGGAATGAACGCTGTGGTCCTCGATCGGGCGCGAGTCGGGGCGGGCTCGGTCATCGCAGCGGGCGCGGTCGTGCTAGAGGATCAATCGATCCCGGCCGACGTGCTAGCCGCCGGCGTACCCGCCAAAGTCAAGAAATCGCTTGAGGGGAGTTCGAAGCACTGGGCCGAGATCGGTGCGGGAGCGTACGTGCGGCTCAGCGCCGAGTACCGCACAGCGGGCATCGGCATCGTCGAGGAGCTCTCCGCCAAACGCTGACGCCAAGTGAGTTTGCGTCTATCGCCGCTTCGCGAGGATCGCTTCCACTGCCCTCAAGTCGGCCAAGCAGTCTACGTTGACGGCCAGCTCGGCCTCCGTGCACCGTATGGCCTGGCAGTCCAAGCCGCTGAGGCGGCGTGCTCGGCTCTGCAGCTCCGCCAAAGACACTCGGCCCAGCAAGAGCCGCGCGATCAGAACGGGCGAGAAAAGCGCCGCGAGGCGCAGCGGCGACTTGCGAGCGGCCGCGAATTCGCGCAACAGCGTTGCTAGGCGCACGGCCGCTCCGACGCGCAGCACGCTCAACCCCGCGCCGCAAAAAGTTCCGTCGCGCAGGCGCACCCAAGTATGGCGTACTTGCGGATAGGCTTTACGGTGAGCCTCGCGGTCCACGCAGCCATAGCCTATGTCTTTGACATCCCGCGTACGCTCGGCAAACGCGTCGACGGCTTTTGCGGTCAGCAACGGAATGTCCGTCGCCGCTACCAGCGCTAGTTCGTCGTCATCCATCCCAGCCAGGCCGGCGAGCAGGCTGTCGATCAGATCCCGGCCCGGGTCGATCCGCTCGTCGCATAGCTTGGCGTATTCTTCCCATTCGGCCAGAGCGCCGGCCGGAGTGATGCATCTTATCCGGCCCACGCAGCGCGCCGCGCGCAGAGCGCCGAGAACGCGCGCTATCATAGGGACGCCGCACAGCGGCAAGTACGCTTTGTTTGCGACCTTATAACCGGCGGATCGAAAGTCGGATTCCAGCGTACCTCCGGCCAGCGCTAATGCAGTGTACGAAATGTCACTGGGCATGGACGAACTGCGTGACGGCGCTCCACTCGCCGGGCGCCAGGTCCAGCCGCGCGCTCGCGCGGCGCGCGTCGGCCACGCTTGGGAACATGCCGGCAACGCACGAACCGCTTCCGCAAAGTAAGGCCCGCCTCGCGCCGACGCTTAGCAAGGCATCGGCGGCACGCGCGACGTCGGTGTGATGCGAAGTTACCACCGCATGGAAATCGTTGCTCAGCCGCCGGCACAACGTGCCGAAATCCGCAGTCAAGTACGCTTCGCACAGCGCTTTTACAGCGGACGCCGGACGTTCGCGCGACGCGCTCCCAATGGTTCTGGTTTTATCGAGCAAAGAGTAAGCTTGCGCCGTCGATACCCCGCTGCGCGGCTTGAGGAGAAGGACTCCCCACGGCGGGGCGCATGAGGCCAGCCCCCGCACGGTTTCGCCGGCGCCCTCGACGACTTTCAACCCCGGCACCAAGCAGGCAGAGACATCGGCCCCGATCAGCGAACTTGCCTCGGCGATGCGGCCTTGCGGCAAAGGCGTCCCTTGGCGGCCGAGCAGCAGCGCCAACCCGCGCAAAGCGGCGGCCGCATCCGCGCTGCCGCCGCCCAATCCCGCTTGGAGCGGGATGCGCTTGTGAATCCGCAAGTGAACTCTAGGCAGCGGCACGCCCAGCGCCAGTCCCGCACGCCAGACGAGATTGTCTGTTTGGGCTATGTCCGCGCCGGGGCACGAGACTTCAAACGCGCTGCGCGAAGCCTCAAAGTCCACGGCGTCGGCTAGCTCCAGTTGCGCGATCAGGCTGCTGATCGAGTGGAGGCCGTCCGGGCGGCGGCCGAGCACGTCCAGGCAAAGGTTAAATTTGGCGTGGGCCGGCAGCGAAAAGGGTAGGCATGGAGCGGTCACATCCACCTTTTCGCCCGCAGGCCAGGCTGACCCCGGTCTGGGCCGCGCGGCGTGGCGCTGCCGACCTCATCGGCCGATAACCGTGAAATGGCGCGCTGCGCGCCCTGACCGCGTGTATCGCATGAAATGGGCGACGTGAAAACTGACGGAGTGCCGCACAACGACCTCGATTCTCTGTTGCGCCAGATGATCGCCATGGGAGCCTCGGACCTGCATCTCAAAGCGGCCGCGCCGCCTATCGTCCGCGTTCACGGCATCCTGGCACCGCTCAAAGAGCAGGCTCTGATGCTGCCCGAGTGCGAAAATCTCATCTTCTCATCGATGACCCACTCGCAGCAGCAAGAGTTCATGGAAACTCATGAACTCGACTACGCTTACGGCTTGCAGGGTCACGGGCGTTTTCGAGTCAACGCTTTTTTCCAGCGCGGCACGGCGAGCGCGGCCTTCCGAACGGTTCGCTTGGACATCCCAGGAATCGACGAACTGCGCCTGCCGGCAGCATTGCGGACGCTGTGCCAGCAAGCCGATGGCTTGGTTCTGTTGACGGGCGCAACCGGAACGGGTAAGTCGACCACGCTGGCATCGATGATCGACTACATCAACGCCACGCAGCGCCGCCACATCGTCACCATCGAAGATCCTATCGAATTCATCCACGTCGACAAGATGTCAATCGTCTCCCAGCGGGAGGTCGGCATCGATACCCAGTCCTTCACGGTTGCGCTAAAACAGGCGCTGCGCCAAGACCCCGACGTCATACTCATCGGCGAGATGCGCGACCCCGAAACGATCATCACCGCCCTTACGGCCGCAGAGACGGGCCACCTCGTGATGTCGACCCTGCACACTCAGAACACTACGCAGGCCCTCGAGCGCATCATGGATGCGCTTCCCGAGGGCAATCGCAAGCAGTTCATGGTGCAGCTGGCGACGAGCTTGCGCGGCATCGTGTCTCAGCGATTGCTCGCGCGCTTGGACGGCAGCGGCCGGGTGCCTGCGATCGAAGTGCTGATGGCCACTCCGACGATCCGCAGCTTGATCGTCGAGTGCAAGTTCGGCGACATGTATCAATACATTTCGGAGGGGCGGATGGAGGGAATGCAGACTTTCACCCAGTCGCTGCTCGACCTGTATCAAAGCGGGCTGGTGACCGAAAAAGAGGCATACTCGAAGGCCGACAAGCCGACGGAATTCCGCTTGGCCATCGAAGGCCACATCACGAGCGGATCGGATTTGGAAGAAATGCAAGCCTGGTAGCCGCCTGCGCGGATAAGATACGCTCGCTCGCCGCGCTTACCAGGGGTACCGCGGCGTCGTGTTTTCTGCTACAATTTAGATGGCGTCGTGGCCGCGATGCGCTTTACGCGGCGGCGGATCGGCTGGGACCGGCGCAAGAGGAGTTCGACGTGAAGACCAAGGGAACGGGCAAAGTAAAACGCGGCTTGGCGCAGATGCTTAAGGGCGGCGTCATTATGGACGTGACTACGCCGGATCAAGCCATCATCGCGCAGGAAGCCGGTGCCGTGGCCGTGATGGCGTTGGAGCGCGTGCCGGCCGACATCCGCAAGGAAGGCGGCGTCGCTCGCATGGCCGCTATCGAAGTCGTGCAGCGCATAATGGATGCGGTCACGATTCCGGTCATGGCCAAGGCGCGCATCGGTCACTTCGTCGAAGCGCAAGTGCTTCAGGCGCTCGAAGTCGACTTCATCGACGAAAGCGAAGTGCTGACCCCGGCCGACGAGTGCTATCACATCGACAAGCGCACCTTTAGCGTGCCCTTCGTGTGCGGCGCGCGCAATTTGGGCGAGGCCTTGCGCCGGATCTCCGAGGGCGCAGCCATGATCCGCACCAAGGGCGAAGCCGGCTCAGGTAATATCGTCGAAGCGATTCGCCATCTGCGCCAAGTCACCGACGATCTTCGGCGGCTGGCGACCTTGCCGGCCGAACAGCTCGTATCGGTTGCCCGCGATCTGGGCGCGCCCGCGGAGATCGTCCGCGAGTGCGCGCAACTAGGGCGCTTGCCGGTCGTTATGTTCGTGGCGGGGGGCGTAGCGACACCCGCCGATGCCGCCCTTTGCATGCAGTTAGGAGCCGAAGGCGTCTTCGTCGGCTCCGGCATCTTCAAGAGCGCCGATCCCGCCAAGACGGCCAAGGCGATCGTCTCAGCGACGCACTACTACGATGATCCCAAAGTCGTGCTCGAGGTCAGCAAGGAGATCGGCGCGCCGATGGCAGGCCTGGAGATCGGTCAGATCCCCAAGGACCAATTGATGGCCGCTCGCGGTTGGTAAAAGCCCCCGTGCGCAT
Source organism: Vulcanimicrobiota bacterium (assembly GCA_030853635.1). Classification (GTDB taxonomy): domain Bacteria; phylum Vulcanimicrobiota; class Vulcanimicrobiia; order Eremiobacterales; family Eremiobacteraceae; genus Mawsoniella. The sequence continues at coordinate 30,119 of JALYUR010000038.1, forward strand.
CGGCGTCCTCGGTTTGCAAGGGGACGTCGAGGAGCATGTGAGGGCGCTGCGCTGCGCCAAAGCTCAGCCTTGCGTCGTCAAACGTGCGTCTGAGATCAGCGAAATCGACGGCTTGATCATCCCGGGCGGCGAGTCGACGACGGTCGGCGCCATGCTGGAGCGTTTTGGGCTTGCGCGGCCGCTGCGCGAGCGGGCCGCGGCGGGCATGCCGGTGTGGGGAAGCTGCATGGGCATGATCTTGCTCGCCGACAAGGTGATGGGATCGCGCCAGCCTACCTTGCAGATGCTGCACATCGAAGTTCGGCGCAACGCATTCGGCAGGCAAGTCGAAAGCGCCGAAGTGCCGGTGATCATACCGACGATCGATCGGACCAAGCCTTTCCCGGCGGTTTTCATCCGAGCGCCTTGGATAGAATCGGCGTGGGGCGGAGCGCGCATATTGGCCGATGTCGACGGCAAAGGGGTGATGGTCCGCCAGGGCGCTCTGCTGGGCACCTCTTTTCACCCGGAGCTAAGCTCCGATCTGCGCGTGCACGAATACTTCCTCGGCATGGTGCGGGCTGCTGACGCCGTGTGAGGAAGGGGTCGCTACCCTCACGCGCGCAAATCAATCCGGGCATGGTGGCAGCTTGTGGATCCCGACGCTAAAGGACGGGGCAGCCCGACGCAGTCTGAAGCGCCGCATGGGCCGCCGCCCGTGCGCGTGCTCGCATTCACGATCCTCTCGCTGCTCGCCGATGCGGCGGCCGCTCATCTCGGCACGCCGTTGCCCGGCACCGACGCCGGATCGTCGAACTCGGAAAGCGGCGGTGACCTGCACGAGGCGCGGCTTGCCATCGATGTCGCCAACGCGGTCTTGGGAGCGGCTCGAACCGCGCTGCAAAGCGACGAACGGCTGGCGATCGAGGGGCTGCTGACGCAACTGCAGGTCGAGTACGTCCGGCGCTGGGGCAGCCCGTGATCGACGTCTTGGTCCTCAACGCAAGTTACGAAGCGCTAAACGTGACGTCGTTGCAGCGCGCCGTAAAGCTTATATTTTCGGGCAAGGCGGAGGTGCTGCACCACCAGGAGCGCCTGCTGCATTCGGCGACTTTCGAGATGCGGATGCCTTCGATCATCCGCATGCTGTACTACATCCGACGCCCACGTCAACAAGTCGCGCTCACCAAGAAAAACGTGCTCCTGCGCGACGACTATACCTGTCAGTATTGCGGCACCAAAGCATCCGGACCTATGACGGTAGATCACGTCGTGCCTAAGAGCGCCGGGGGGCCTTCTACTTGGGAAAACCTCGTTTGCGCCTGTCTGACGTGCAACAACCGCAAGAACAATCGCACTCCGCACGATGCCAATATGAAGCTGCCGCGCAAACCGCGCACGCCCAAATACATCCCATGGATTCAGATCAAGCGCCACACGCTGCCCGGCGAATGGTACAAGTATCTGTTCCTATACCACGTGTCGATCGACGAACGCATCAGCACGTGACCTCTGAGTGCCTAAACCTGCCATCGTTGAGTCGCGTGTCAGCGTCAAGGGTTTGTTTCCAGCTTGCCGGTCCTAACTCTAGCCGTTCTTTATACTATTGATTGAGTAGACCTACGGTAGCAAGCACTGAGCCCGTGCAAGCGCTTTACAAACAACTCCGGTCGAAACCAATAAAGCAGATAGTCGCATTTCTCGGAAATGGACAACTAGTCGACGGCAATGCGACTTCAAATGAGCTTCGCGCTTTCTTGTCGACCGCCACGTCAAACGAACTTCAGTCCTTTGCTGATCAATGTTTGAGCGAATCCTTTCCGGATAGCGGCTTAGTATTACAAGATATAGCCAACGAGATCGGTCGACGGCTAGGGCTTCAGGTGACAGACGGAGCCTACAGAGGCACGAGTACAAGAGTAGGATACGATGGCTTATGGCGGTTGACTGAGGGCCATACCATTATCATCGAGGTCAAGACGACCGACGCCTATCGTATTCCGTTAGCCCGTTTGGTGGAGTACCGAAGTAGTCTAGGTCGCGCTGGCACTGTGGACGCAACAAAGTCATCGCTTCTCGTAATCGTTGGGAGAACAGACACAGGGGAATTGGAGTCCCAGATACGGGGATCGCAATATGCTCATGATATGCGCCTGATCAGCGTTGATGCCCTCATTCGCCTGATGAAAATAAAGGAGGAAGTGGAAGATCCAGGGACTAGAGCTCGAATCCACCACGTTCTGTTGCCCCGCGATTTTATCAGGTTGGATGGAGTCGTTGACCTGCTGTTCTCTACCGCCGAGGAAGTAACCCGAGACGATACCGCGCCACCCGGTGAACGAATGGATAGCGAGCCTGCACTTGCAACCATTTCTAAGAAGAAGACGTCAAAATTCACACCTGTAGCATTTCATGAAGCCTGTGCGGCGCGCATATCTCAGCATCTGGGGTCAACACTCATCAAGCGATCTCGGGCAATGTTTTCTTCACCGGACGAAAGAGTCGCAGTTCTGTGCGCCGTTTCTAGAGCCCACGGACCTCCTCGCAGATCGTCTTACTGGTTCGCCTTTCATCCACACCAAAAACAAATTATTGAGGGTGCTCAGACGGCCTACGTCGGTTTTGGATGCGGCTCGCCTGACGCTATTCTTCTGCTACCCGTAGGTGATTTTGTCCCTTTGCTCGGCAATCTGAATGTCACTAACCTAGAAGATCGCTTTTATTGGCACATTGCTATATCTCGGGACGGACAAACATATTCGCTGCATCAGAAGAAAGGGCTTCCAAAGATCGCCCTGACCAAGTACTTCTTGCGTCCTTAGGTCATGGGGATCAGTTTCTGCAGCGTCTGAATCAAAAAAAGACGCCGTATTTCGACGCCCTCGTCGACTACGTCAAGGACAAAACGGTCTCTTTCCATACGCCCGGGCACAAGCAGGGCGTCGGCATGCACCGGCGCCTGCGAGATTTCATCGGCGACAACGTGCTTTCGATCGATCTCACTCAAGTGCGCGGATTGGACGATTTGAACCAACCTGACGGTCCGATCCTCGACGCTCAAATCCTGGCGGCCCAAGCGTATGGAGCCGATTACTCTTATTTTTTGATCAACGGGTCGACGGCCGGCAACCAGGCCATGCTGATGACGGCGCTGCGGCCGGGCGATACCGTGCTGCTGCCCCGCAACAGCCACAAGTCCGCGCTGAGCGCGTTGATCATGAGCGCCACCCGCCCCGTGTACATGCATCCGGAGGTAGACCCGCAGCTGCACGTCGATCATTGCGTGACGCTGGAGACAGTGCGCGAATCGCTCGACGCCCATCCGGAAGCCAAGGCGGTATTCATCACCAGCCCGACCTATTACGGCGCAACCGCCGACTTGGCACGGATCGTCGATGAGGTGCACGCGCGCGCCAAGTTAGTGCTCGTCGACGAGGCCTGGGGGCCGCACTTGCACTTTCACCCCGGGCTGCCGCCGTCGGCGACTTCGGTCAAGGCGGACGTCGTCGTCAACTCAACCCATAAGCTGCTCGGCGCGATGAGTCAAAGCTCTATGCTGCACACCTGCGGAGCGGGCATCGACCAGGGCCGGTTGCGCAGCACCCTACGCATCTTCCAAAGCACCAGCCCATCGCTAGTCCTGCTGGCCTCGCTCGACGTCGCTCGCATGCAGATGGCAACCCGCGGCGAGGCCCTGCTGAGACGGACGCTCGCGCTGGCGCGTCGAACTCGGCGGCGCCTCAACGAGATTGACGGCGTATACTGCATGGGTCCGGAGCAGGTCGGTCGTCCTGGAATAGCTGGCTACGATGAGACGCGCATTGTAATCACGGTGCGTGGTCTGGGTTACACGGGCTACGAGGCTGAGCAGGTCCTGCGGGAGCGCTACAACGTGCAAGTTGAGCTGGCTGACCTTTTCAACGTCGTGGCGTTGGTGACTATCGGCGACAGCCAGGACAGCGTCGGTCGGCTCGTCAACGCCGTCGCAGGACTTGCGCGCGAAGACCGTCCGATCGGGGCGTTGACCGTTGGGGGGCCAGCGCGGCGCGGTGCAAAGAGCGCAGCATACGCCCAGCCAGCCATGCCGCAGGTAGTGATGACGCCGCGACAGGCCTTCCTAAGCGAGCACGTCGAAGTGCCGTTTCAGACGAGCGCCGGACGCATCTGCGCTGAAGTGGTAACTCCTTATCCCCCGGGAATTCCGATCTTGTGTCCGGGCGAGCTGATCGACCGAGAAAGCATCGATTACCTGCGGCTGGAAATAAAGGCGGGCGTGCACATCCAAGGACCCGTCGACACGAAGCTACGTTCCATCCGAGTCTTGGCCGAGGACGCGGACGGCACTTGAGCGCTTGCTGAACGAGGATCTCAACCGGGTCCCAACCGGCGATTGGGAACTCTCGGCGCTTTTGAACATCTTCCCGCCGGCTATCCTCCACTCGCTGAGCGGCTTGCCCAACCGCAACGATCTTATCGAGGTCGTGTTAGATCTGGGCCGGCTGCCAGAAGCCCGATTTCCGCGCGACTATTGCTACCTGTCCGCCGAAAGCGTCAGTGCGGATGACCTTTCGTTCGTCGTCGGCCGCGTAGGGGAATTCGGTAAAGACAACCGGGCTGGTATCGAAAAAACTCTCCACCGAATCTCGTGCTTGAGAAGCCGTAACGGCAAGATCATAGGGTTGACCTGCCGCGTCGGCCGGGCGGTCTACGGCACGATCGACATAGTGCTCGACGTCGTCCGATCGGGCAAGTCGATTTTGATGCTGGGCAAACCCGGCGTCGGCAAGACGACCATGCTGCGCGAGGTGGCGCGAGTGTTGTCGGGCGATTTGCGCAAGCGGGTGGTGATCGTCGACACGAGCAACGAGATAGCAGGCGACGGCGACGTGCCTCACTCGGGAATCGGCCACGCGCGGCGCATGCAAGTAGATGTGCCGGCCAACCAGCACGCCGTCATGATCGAAGCTGTGGAAAACCACATGCCCGAGACGATCGTGATCGACGAGATCGGGGTAGAAGCCGAAGCTCTCGCCGCCCGAACGATCGCGGAGCGCGGGGTGCAGCTAATCGGTACCGCGCATGGCATCGATCTCGAGAACATCTTGATGAACCCGACGCTGTCGGATTTGGTCGGAGGCATCGGAGCCGTAACCCTTTCGGACGAGGAAGCAAGGCGTCGGGGCACCCGCAAGACGGTGTTGGAACGCAAGGCACCGCCCACGTTCGACGTGGTGATCGAGATCCAAGACCGCAACCGGCTGGCGATCCACTCACCCGTCGCCGAAGTCGTCGACGCCATGTTGCGCGGCCACGATCCAAAGCCTGAGGTGCGAGTACGCAACGACCGCGGCGGAGTCGAGGTAGTTCAGAGCGCGCAGGCTCAAACGACCCAAACACGCGACCTACCATCCGTGCGGCTGCACGCCTACGGTCGCGATCACCTCGAGTTTTCGGATTCGGAAGGTGACGGCGACGACCACCAAGACGGCGAGGCGCTTAGGATATTTCCTTACGGGGTCAACCGGACGAAGATAGAGCGCGCCGTCGCGAACCTGCGCGTGCCGGCGCTCATCGCGCGCTCCTGGGATGATGCGGACGTCGTCCTAACGTTGAAATCGCTCGAGCGCCGCGACAACGGCAAGCTGCGGGATATGGCCTCGCAGAACGTGCCGATCTATGCGATCAAGACGAATACCACATCGCAGATACAGACGTGCCTAAAAGACCTGTACGACCTGCCGTCGGGCGACGAAGAAGAACTGGCCTTGCGGGAGGGCGAGGAAGCGGTCTACCGCGTGATGCTTCACGGTACGCCGGTCGAACTCTCGCCTCAGTCATCGTACATCCGCCGGCTGCAGCACCAGTTGGCTGAGCGTTACCATCTGCAGTCCCGCTCGACCGGGATAGAACCCAACCGGCGGGTCAAGGTCTTCAAAGAATCCCCACGCTAGACCGCGGTCTGTTCGTCACGTTCGAGGGCGTCGAAGGGGCCGGCAAATCGACGCAATGCGCGTTGCTGGAGGCCTTTGCGGCGTCGGCTTCAATTCCGGTCGCCTGCACGCGCGAACCAGGTGGCACTGTGTTGGGCGAAAAGCTGCGCCGGATGCTGATCGACCCAACCGGCGTCATGACGGCGGAGGCCGAAACTTTGCTCGTGAACGCCGCGCGCGCCGAACTCGTAGACAAGGTGATCGAACCGGCGCTGGCAGACGGCCGGCTGGTGTTGTGCGACCGGTTTTGGGACGCGACGATCGCCTACCAAGGGTTTGGACGGGGGGTTGCGTTGGAGGCGTTGCTGCCGCTGATCATGTTTGCTGCGCGCCGCCTCTGCCCCGACCTGACGATCCTGTTAGAGCTTCCGGTCAGCGTCTCCCGCCGACGTCTGGGGCGACGCTCGGACGTCGCAGACCGCATTGAGGCCGAGTCTGTCGCCTTCCACGAGCGCGTAGCTCACGGCTACCGTCGGCTGGCTGCAGCTCAAGCCCAGCGTTTCGTTAGGCTCGATGCTACGCGGCCCAAACCGGACATCGCGCAAGAGATCCAACAGCTCATACTTGCGCGCTGGCTAGCGCGCCCGCATTCATAAGGATCGCAGCTCCATCTGCAGCCAAGCGAAAAGCGTCGCCGGCGGAACGTTGGTCGTCGCTATGCGCGACGCTTCGTCGATGGCCGTCAACCCTTGCACCGTCTTCGCAGCGGCCGCTTGGCCCAGCGAAGCGCACGCGGTCTTGCAATCGTCGACGCCTTCCAAGTCCAACACCGCGCTTTCGCCGGCGACGGCATAAGCCAGACAATCGCGCAGCGCGAGACGCGCCTGACGAATGATTTCATCGAGAACGCCTTTGGGATCGTCTTTCCCAAGGTTGAGGCCATCGGGCAGCGCTTTTGGCCGACTGACGCACCCGAGCGCCCAGCGGCGCGACGCCTCTCTCGACGCGGTCCCGCTTGCATGGGCATCGGCCAGTGCCTCACCCAGGCTGCCCTGCGCCCGGCGAGCAAGGAGCGCCGCTCGGGCGGGTGTCTGACCACCGCGCTCCAGCAGCGCCGCCGCGATTTCTTGCTCGTGCAAGGGTTCGAATCGAATCAACATGGTGCGGGAGCGTATCGTCGCCAAGACGAGCTCCGGCCGCTCGGCCGTGAGCAGGAACAGCTTACCCGGTCGCGGTTCTTCGAGTTCTTTGAGCAGCGCATTGTAAGGCTCGTCTCGGTTCGGCGTTACGCGATCGAAGTCAGGGACGATGCAGACCAGCCGGCCGCCCTCGTAGCTGTGCAGTTCCATGAGACGCAGTATTTTGCGGCTCGTGTTGATGCCTAAAGTATCGGTCTTGCGATCGCTTCCCGCTTCTTCGTCGGCAAGCCGGATGAACGCCGGGTCCACGACGATGGTGTCCCCGGACGAACCCGCGATGCCGCGCTTGCACGCGCCGCATAGCCCACAGTAGCCTACGGGAAACGACCGCGGTCGCTCGCAGTGCAGCGTCAGCGCGAGCACAGATGCAAACGTGCGCTTTCCGACGCCGCGCGGCCCGTAAAAGAGGTACGCATGGCCAAGACCCGCAGCGCCGACCCTGGCGAAATAGTCGATGATCCGCTGCTGACCGATGAAGCGCGCAGGTTGTTGGGGAGTGTCGGTATATGTCGGCGCGGGAGCGGCCACGCTAGCCCAGACGCGCGCCCTGCAGCGCCGCGCCGCAGCGGCAACTGAACTGGGAGGGCATGCGCTGCGCCATGGCCAGGATCACGCTCTTGACCCGCTCGTTGTTTGCATTGAACACTTCGATGACGGACTCGTGCGTCACAGGCTCGACGCCTTCCTCACCGGCTAAACCGACATCGTAGTCGGTGATCAAAGCGATGTTGGCATAGCACATCTCGAGTTCGCGCGCGAGATATGCCTCTGGATATTGGGTCATGTTGATAACTTCCCACCCGAGTGACGAGTACCACCGGCTTTCCGCCACGGTGGAAAAACGCGGCCCTTGGATGGTGACGACGGTGCCGCGTTCGTGCACCGCGATGCCCTGTTCTTTGATGACGTCTATGGCCAGCGCGCGCATCTGCGGGCAGTAAGGGTGCGCGAACGAGACATGGGTCGTAACCGGTCCGTCGTAGTATGTGTCCTTGCGGCCGTTAGTGCGATCGACGAGTTGGTCGCTGACGACGAAATGGCCAGGCGCGACCGAAGGCTTGAGCGACCCCGCCGCGCACGGGCCGATGATCCGGCTCACGCCGAGCGACTTCATCGCCCAAAGGTTCGCCCGATAGTTGATCATGTGAGGAGGCAGCGCGTGGCTTTTCCCATGGCGGGGCAAAAAGGCGACCCGACGGCCGCCGATGTCGCCCAGCGCGACGACGTCACTGGGCGGACCGTATGGAGTCTCTACCTTGGTCTCACGGATGTTGTCGAGCAGCGAATAGAATCCGGAGCCGCCGAAAACGCCTATCTCCGCTCGGTCCTTCGAGGTTGACACTATTCCTTGAAGTCGCTGGGCTTGAGGCCCTCGATATACTTGTGGAAACGCTGCATCTCTTCTTCCTCGGACTTCTTGTCGTAGACCGACTCTTCAAGCACGATCTTATCGGTGACGAATATCGGAGCATCGGCCCGCAGGGCCAGCGCTATGCAATCGCTGGGTCGGGCGTCGATCTCCTGATCTTCCCCGCCCGCTTCCACGACGAGCTTGGCGTAAAACGTGCTGTCTTTGATGTCGTGGATGACGATCTTGGTCAGCTTTGCGTTGAGCTGATCCAAGATCGCTTTCATGAGATCGTGAGACAGCGGCCTGGGAACCTGCTGGCCCTCCAGCGCGAGCGCGATCGCCGTCGCTTCGAAAGGACCGATCAATATGGGCAGATATCGCTTGTCCTCCATGTCCTTGAGAATGACGACCGGATCATGAGTCAGCAAATCGATCCCGAGCTTGTCAACTTTCATCTGCCGCATGAATCTTCAATCGCCTCATCATGGCGCGAGAAACCGGCGGATCCGCCGCTGCGGTCCGCCCGCACGCCGCACGCACAGGGGAATCGCGCGTTGCCTTCGCGGCTGAATTTTGCGGTTCCTATCGCGGCGGCTTGGGCGCAGGACAGCCCGAGCGTTCGGTTGAAGGCGGCGCGCCGACTATCCAAGGAAGCGACCTTTGCTCCTTACCGTCGCGTCGTTTGTCGCGCAGCCCGTTTCACGCCCAAGCGTCTCGTTCGGCGTAATCGCCGATCGGCTTGAAGTCAGTGCTATCGCGGCGATCGCCGCTTTCCTCCTGTGGCGGCTGGTTCTAGCCGCCATCGACCGCTTCTTCGCGCGCCGCTTTGTGTCGCGCCTCATTCCGAGGGTCGCTACTTTTTCGAGCTTGGCCAAGTCGATAGGCGGCTTTGCTGTCATAGTCGCGTTGGCGCTGCTGTTGCTCAACGTCTGGGCGATAAACATAGCACCCGCCCTGTGGTCCGCGGGCATCGTGACGGCGGCGCTGGCCTTCGGCGCTCAAGCGACCGTGCGCGACATCCTCACCGGTTTTTACTGTCTGATAGAGGATCAGTACGATGTGGGCGATCGGGTGGAGCTTACCACTCCTAACGGCGTCGTCGCGGGCACGATCGATGCCGTCAGCCTGCGCTCGACCCGCGTGGTCGACCTTTCCGGCCGCGTCACGACGATACCCAACGGCAACATCGTCTTCGTCACCAACGCAAGCCGCCTGCCGAATCGCTGCAATTTTAGCGTGCCGTTGCGCTTTCATGAAAAGGTGGCTGATATGCAGCAGCGTCTGACGGCGATCGCGGTCCAAGCGGCCGCACAACTTGGAGTCGCGTCTCAGAGCATCGCGGTCGGCGTCGATGCATTCAGCGCCGACGGTGCATCCTTTCGTATCGAGTTCGAGGCGCCGGAAGGCGACGCCGACGGCGTGAGCGCCAAGTTGCGACAGCACATCGCTGCAGAACTGCAGACGCAGGGCTGGCTGCCCGGCGGCGCACCTGCGCCGCCTTGACGCATGTCGGTTTCTTGCGGCATCATCGGTCTGCCAAACGTCGGAAAATCGACCCTTTTCAACGCCATCACGCGCAGCAGCGTCGCCGCGTCCAATTATCCTTTTTGCACGATCGATCCTAACGTCGGCATCGTGCCGGTACCGGACGGACGGCTGGCGGAATTGGCGCAGATCTTCGGGAGCAAGCAGATCGTCCCGGCTTCGACTCGTTTGGTGGATATCGCGGGCCTTGTGCGCGGCGCGTCGCGCGGCGAAGGTCTGGGCAATGCCTTTCTTTCCCACATCCGCGAAGCCGACGCGCTTGCGATGATCGTGCGCTGCTTCGAGGACAGCAACGTCGTGCATGTGGAGGGATCGCCCGACCCGTTGCGCGACATCGATACCATAGGCGTGGAATTGGCGCTCGCGGACTTGGCGACGGTCCAGCGGCGCATCGATAAGACGCAACCGCGCGCCAAAGCAGATGCTAAGCTGCTGCCTGAGTTGACGGCGTTGGAAAAGCTCCGCGCCGCACTCGACGGCGCTAGGCCAGCTCGGTCGTTCGCGCCTCAGTCCATGGAAGCGGTGCTCGCAAAGGAACTGTCGCTGCTCAGCGCAAAGCCGGTTCTCTACGTTGCCAACGTCGACGAACTGAACACGCAGACCACCTCAGCACGCGTAGCGTCGGTACGGACGCGCGCGACGGAAGAACAAGCCGAATGCATCGTCCTGTGCGCCAAGCTCGAAGCGGAGCTCGCGGCGCTTGCACCCGATGAAGCAGCAGCGTTTGCCAGCGATTTCGGCGTTCAGCAGAGCGGCCTCGATCGGCTGATTTTGGCAGCTTATCGCTTGCTCGATTTGATGACGTTTCTGACGGCTGGTGACAAGGAGGCTCGCGCGTGGACGATCCCGCGCGGAACTAAAGCTCCCGAGGCGGCGGGTACGATTCACAGCGATATCCAACGCGGTTTCATACGCGCTGAGATCGCTGCTTTTACCGACCTTGCAAGGCTGCGCAGTCTTGCGGCAGTAAGGGACGCCGGATTGCTCAGAGTCGAGGGGCGGGAGTACGTCATGCAAGAAGGTGATGTCGTAAATTTTCGATTTAATGTATGATAAGCGGTTGCGCGGATTGCATCGCCCCATAGCGCGGAGGCTTTCATGGCTATAGCCACGGGGATTAGAAAGACGAAAAAGGCCGCTACGCCTCCCAAGGCGGCCGAGGTGTCCGTTTTCGGCGAAGCCATTCACTACTTCGACGGCGCAGCTGCGACGCTGGATCTCAACCCCAACCTGACTCGCATACTCAAGCACCCCTCACGCCAAGTAATCATATCCATTCCGTTCCAATTGGACAATGGAGACCTCGAGGTGTTCACGGGCTTTCGCGTCCAGTACAGCTTTGCGCGCGGGCCGGCAAAGGGAGGCGTGCGCTATCATCCGCGAGTCAGTCTGGACGAGGTCACCGCGCTGGCCTTTTGGATGACTTGGAAATGCGCGGTCGTCGACTTGCCGTTCGGCGGCGCTAAAGGCGGCATAATATGCGACCCGACTAAACTGTCGCTCGGCGAAGTAGAGCGGCTCACGCGCCGTTATGCAGCCGAAATCATCGAGATCATAGGGCCCGATAAAGACGTGCCCGCGCCCGACGTCGGCACGAACCCACAAACTATGGCCTGGATTATGGACACCGTGTCGATGCACCACCGGGCGCACACCCCGGGCGTGGTGACCGGCAAACCGCTGTGCATCGGCGGCTCCCGTGGACGGGTCGAAGCGACGGGGCGCGGCGTGATGCTGGTCACCGAAGCCGCGCTGGAAAAGATGGGCAAACCGCTGGCGGGCGCCAAGGTCGTCGTCCAAGGGTTCGGCAACGTCGGATCCATCAGCGCGAAGCTGCTCGCAGAACGCGGCGCCAAGGTGATCGGCATCGGCGATCAGTTCACGGGTCTTTTCAACAACCAGGGCATCGACATTGCCGCGGCCATCGCGCATCTGAGCGATCCTTCGAACAACCGCCGGAGTCTCGAGGGACTATCCGGCTGCGAGCAGATCTCTAATGCCGAGTTGCTCGAGCTGCCGTGCGACATTTTGGTGCCGGCAGCGCTCGAGGATCAAGTGACCGCGGATAACGCCGGCAAGATCAAGGCATCCCTGATTGTCGAAGGCGCCAACGGCCCGACCACACCGGAAGCAGATCGCATGCTGACCGAAGGCGGCGTGACTATCATCCCTGACATACTGGCAAACGCCGGCGGGGTCACGGTCTCGTACTTCGAGTGGGCGCAGGATCGCATGGGCTACTATTGGCGTGAAAACGAAGTAAACGAACGGCTGCGAGACGTGCTGCGGGAGAATTTCGACGCAGTTTGGGAGACCGCTCAAATGCATAAGACCAGCATGCGCACGGCGGCTTACATGGTGGCGATTCGGCGGGTCATCGACAGCCTCACGACGCGCGGTATCTACGCCTAAGGTCTAGCTCGCTCTGGCGCCGTAGCGCCGCTCCAAATAGGGGATGATGGTGTCGTCGTCATCCAAGACGGTATCGCCATCGACCATTACCGGGATGCTCGTCTGTCCTGAGATCCGTCTTACTTCACCCCGCTGCGCGTGGAGCACGGGTACTTCGATCAAGTCGTACTCCAGCTCCAGATCGTCCAGCTTGCGCATCACCCTTGCGCAATACGAACACCAGCGAGCCCCGTAGAGCTTGATCTTGGCTGTTGGCATTCTCACGAGTTGGCGCTTAACGGTGTCAAAGTCCCCCAATAGGGCATCGCGGCTTGCGCTGCCCCTCGAAGGGGCGACTCAACGCTAGGCGAAGTAAGCGCGTCCGGGGGCGGCCCAAGACACGATCAAAGCCGCATCCGAGCTGAATACGGGGCTGCGGATGGTTGCTGCTTCCAGCGATGTCTCGGTCTGCGGGCGCCGCGAATGAACGCTCGCCGACTCCGCCGTCTCGGCGCGATCTCGTTCGCCGGGTTTTTGCTCCTTTCAGCCGGGCTTCACTTCGTTGCGGGCCCGCTCGTGCGCGCCGTCTTGCCGTTGGTGAACGACCGAATAGCCGGGCAAGGGCCGGTGTCGATCATCACTCTGTCGCGGATGGAGCGCGATCGGCCAACGCCGACGCCGGCTCCAACGGCGACTCCGCCCCCGCTCGTGGCACTGCGCACCCAGATGCATGTAGCGCCGCTCAAGTTCCGAGAATTGACGGCCAACCGCATCGTGCTCAAGCCGAACGTGCATCCGCCGGCGACGCGCCGCGTGAGGATCGTGCTGCTCCGCCCGCAGCGGCTGCAGCCGACAACTGCTCCCGAAACGGTCGTGGCGGCACCCACGGCTCCACCGGTGGGCATGACGCGCCGGGTCGAAGCTTCCGCCCGGGCTGATTCCGGCGGCACTCAAACCGACTTGTCCGGATCCATCCAATGGGGCGACGACAACCCGGCTCGCCTCATCAAACAAGCGCCGATGATCGCTCCGGCGGATGCGATGAAGCGGGCGAGGATCGAAGTCGAAGTCGGGCCTGACGGCAACCCGCTGAGAGCACGCATCATCCAGTCCTCAGGCGACGCGGTGCTGGACGAAGCGGCGCTGGAGGCTGCCCGCAAATCATCCTATGCGCCCGCAACGCTCAACGGCTTACCGGTGCACGGAACCTGCGTCGTGGAGTTTCCGCCCAGCGAATCCAGCAGCACTTAAGCGCTAAGATGCATGCTCTAAAGGCCAGGATACTTGCGTACGCGCGTGAAGTCGGCTTCGACATCGTTGGAGTGACCGACGCGACTCCGTTTCTGCATACCGAGCGCATCTTCAGCCGCAGAGTCGCGGCCGGCTACTTGAGCCAATGGCATTACGGCCACGATGACGTGCGCCGGCGCTGCACTCCGACGGCCAGCTTAGACGGCGCGAAGTCGATCGTATGTACGGCGACCTCTTACTTGAACGATACGCGACCGCACGATCCGTACGCAAGTGGGCTGCGCGGAGCAGTGTCGCGCCATGCGTGGGGGCAGGACTACCATCGAGTCATACGCGCCCGTCTGCGGCTGGTCGCGGATTTCATACGCTCAGCGGTGCCTGGCTCGCGTTGTTTGGCCTGCGTCGATACTGGACCGCTTGTGGATCGAGCGGCTGCAGTCCGCGCCGGCATCGGCTGGTTCGGCCGCAACGGCAATGTGCTGACGCGCGAATTTGGATCCTACGTGCTTCTCGGCGAACTCATAACGGATATCTATCTGGAGCCGGACGTCCCCTTGCGCAAGCATTGCGGTTCTTGCCAAGAATGCGTCGTGCGTTGCCCGACCGGCGCGATCTTAGCCGATGGCACGATCGACGCCAGGCGTTGCATCTCGGATGCGACGCAGTTGAAAGGCCCCGTTCCGCGCGACCTGCGCAAAGCGATCGGCAACCGGGTTTGGGGCTGCGACGACTGCCAGACCGCTTGCCCCGTCAACGCGCGCAAGGAGCCAGCCGCTTATAATGCGCCGCACCCTGAATTCGCTCCGTTGCCACACGTCGGACCTTCGGTGGACTTGACCGCGATGCTGCGCATGACGTCGTCGCAGTTCAGGCGCTGGTTCGGTCCCACTTCGATGGCGTGGCGCGGAAAGGCCGTCTTGCAGCGCAACGCCGCGGTCGCTCTGGGAAATTCGGGCGATCGGGCTGCGGTGGCACCGCTGGCGGCCGCCTTAGACGATCGTAAGGCGCTTGTGCGCGGGCACGCAGCATGGGCGCTGGGCGAACTCGGCGGTGAGGAAGCGCGCGGCGCCCTGCGGCGGTTGATCGAGCGGGAGGCGGACCCTTGGGTGCGTGAGGAGACTTCGCTGGCGCTCGCCAAGACCAGCGGCGCCGATTCTGCCGCCTAGCCTCTCATGACACTTTTTTTGTCACAAGATCGTCTTGCCCATCGCCGAGCAGATGAGTTCTACTGCGACTCGCGCGGTGGTGCCGCAAGGATCGAGCAGCGGATTCACTTCGACCATTTCCAGCGAATGCACGATCCCACTTTCGCTGAGCAACTCCATCGCCAGATGCGCTTCGCGGTAGGTCAGACCGCCCGGCACCGGCGTTCCAGTTCCCGGAGCCGTTCGGGGATCCAGCGAGTCGATGTCCAAACTCAGGTGAACGCTGGCGGGGCCGCCGCCGGCGATTTCGATGGCGCTGCGGATGACGCTTGCCATGCCAAGGCGATCGATGTCCGACATCGTGAAGCACGCAAGGCCGCGCTCTTTCAAAATCCGGCGTTCTCCTGAGTCCACGTCGCGAAGACCTACGAACACGCAACGCGCGGCATCCACGGTCACCGCCCCGAAGTCAGCCCGCGGGAAAACATCGGTCGACTTGCCGAGCGCGACGGCCATCGGCATGCCGTGGACGTTTCCGCTCGGACTAGTCTGAGGAGTATTTATGTCGGCATGAGCGTCGATCCATATCACGCCCGGGGCGCCCTTCGCTCTTGCGATGCCCGCCAAAACGCCGATCGCCAGCGAATGATCGCCGCCGATGACGAGCGGGAACGCGCCGGCGCGCATGGAGCTTTCGACTAGGCTCGCGGTAAGCCCGCACGCTTGGCGAATCGCGACGATGTTGTGCGGGCGGTCTTCGTCAGCCGGCCCCGCCTCTTCCGCCGATAAAACTTCGACATCGCCGCGGTCGCTGACCGCGTATCCGAGCGCTTCCAAACCATCCCGTAAGCCGGCAGCGCGCAAGGCCTGCGGTCCCAGACGCACACCACGCTGGCCGGCGCCCAAGTCGATCGGGACGCCGATGATGTCGACCGCTTGAGCCAAGCGCCGTGGAGGGTCCGCTGCCATCGTGTCGTAACGCTCCTGCTCGCGACCTGATGCGATCGATCAAGCGCGCATGACCGAGCCGGCCGTTTCGTCAACGAGTTCGGCAAGCCGCGTGCGCATTCAGCTTGGTCACGGCGCGCTAGAAGGCGGTTAACTGCAACGCATCCGATGCGCATGATCGTGCCCCGTTTCTGCGCAATCCTCGCCGGGCTGAACATGCTGGGCCTAGTCGCCATACCGGTGTGCGCGGATCCGATCGATCCGCCTTCAACCGCGGCTCAAACGACGGCCTTGGAACCCCTGCGCGCGCGGCTGCGGCAGCTAGCCAACGCCCTACCGGGCGCTATCGGCATGTCGGTCGTCGACTTGCGCAGCGGTGCGGCTATCGCCATCAACGGCGACGAAAACCTGCCGGCGGCCAGCATCATCAAGATACCCGTGATGGTAGAGGTCTTGCGCCAGTCGGCGCTCGGACGATTTAGTCTGGAGCGAACGGTGTCGTTGCGCGCGGGTGATCGCGACTGGGGTTATGGTAACCTTTGCGATTCCGCCGTCGGAACGACGTATACCGTTCGCAAGCTGCTGTGGTTAATGATCACGCGCAGCGACAACACCGCGACCAACATGCTCATTCGGCTGGTGGGCCGCTACCACATAAATCAAACCATGCTCGACCTCGGGCTCGAACAGACGCGGCTCGGCGATATCATCCACAGCGACGGCGACGTCCGTGAGCTGCGAACGAGCGCAAACGACATGATGCATCTGCTCGCGCTGATCAGCGGGCGTCGCCTGATCAACGCAGACTCCTCCAATTTGATGCTCGAGATTCTGCTCGCCCAGCATCACAACACCCTGTTGCCGGTCGGGCTTCCCAAAGGCTTGCCGATCGCGCACAAGACCGGAACTTTGCGGGACACGCTCAACGATGTCGGCGTAGTCGAACTCGAGGGATCGCCTTACATCATCTGCGTGCTCACGACGCACCTGCGGGACTTAGACATCGGCGAACGCTTCATTCGCCGGGCGTCGAAGCTCACGTACGAGTCGTTCGTGCGCCAGTTCGTCGGCGCGGCCGATCCGGCAGGCACCAAGCTGTAAAAAGCACCTCTTAACCGCCTTCTTATGAAGCAAAGATAGCCTTCCAAGCGTGCACCAGGCAGCTGACTAGCGGCCATGTAATGGCTCGGCCAAAGCAGCTTCGGCTCGGCTGATCGACCAGGCCGAAATGGTGCGGAAGGCCTCACAATATGGCCGTGGCAGGCAACCCTGCGGGCGTGGCCTCGGAAAACCGGCGCGGCCTCGCCCGCCAAGCGTACTACGTCTTGCTCGGTGTGGCAGGCGTCTGCCTGTTGGTACGCTTTCCGCCGCACTTCGACTTGCGCGCGTCGACGATAGTCTCAGTGGTCGTCGTCGCCGCCTTTCTCGTCGTTTCCGAATGGCCCCATCGCGCGACCGGCAAGACGACCGCCTCGTTGACGGCAGTCATCGGCGCTTGTGCGGTCCTCTTCGGTACGTGGACGCTGGTGCTGGCGCTCTTGGCCGTCACCGCGCTACGCCTGCGCGCTCGACAGAACCAAACCGTCGTGACCGAGTTGTTCTCTACCGCTTACGCCGGTCAGCTAGGTCTTATCGTGATCGCGACTTACTGCATGCTCGGCGTCTGGCACGGCACGACTTCGTTGGTTGGTATCGTAAGCCCGGCTTTTGCGATGCCCCTGACCTTGTTAGGGATCATCGCGGTCGGACTGGTCTGGCAGGCTGTCAACAACCTTGCCGCGGCCCTCGCCTTCACCTTGGCCGGTGTTCCGGCGGCCTTCGGCCAGTTGTTCCGGGTCGGCATCGTCGCGTCGATCTATTCCTATCTGCTGGTCGCACTCTACAGCTTCGGCGGGATCGTTGCCGCGGCTTTGTTTTACATCGTCGTGGCCTCGACCCGCATCTTGCAGGACGTTGTCGGCATTACCGCCCGCCTGGAAATGCTAGATCAGGCAAAGGCGCAAGGGCGGCACTTGGTCCGCGACCTCATACGCTTGACCGATGTCGGCCACGTCCAGTTCGCAAGCGAAGTACGCAACATCTCCGAGATGGTTGCCCGGCGTCTCGGCATGGCCAAAGCGGAAGTGGAACTGGTCGGTCTAGCGGCCGAATTGCACGAACTGGGCAAGTGCCGCCTCCCCGCCACGGTCCGCCAGGACATCGGCTTGAACCCGGGTCAACAGGCGAGCCATCGCAGCTACTCGCGCCTGGGCGGCATCATGGTGCGCAACTTCGATGCCCTTTTGCCGGCGCAAATAGCCGACTGGATCGAGTTCCACTCGGAGGATTTCGGCGGCGGCGGCTACCCGCGCGGGTTAGCCGGTGAGGCGATTCCGCTGCCGGCGCGCATCATCCGGCTGGCGCGCGACTACGTTCGGCTCTTGACGGGCCACGACGGTGAAAGCGTGCTGAGAAAAGACAAAGCGCTCGCGAGCCTGCGCGAGCGCTGTCCATCGGTATACGATCCCGACTTAGTCGACTTGCTTTGCCGAAGCGTCGACTAGTGCGGTAGCAGCCAGGTGTCGTGCATCGTGACGAACAGATGCGCGAAGTGAATGGCGCCCTTTATGATGATGTCCATTCTCTTGATGATGATATCGGCGATCATGACGTGCATGGATCGGTGCTCCTTCGACGACCTGCTCGCGAGCGCACGGAGCACCGATATTCCCTGGAGCCGAAGCCTTCGCGATCCCTAACCGTCAGAAACCGCCGCATTCTGTGTTCGTTGTCCGAGCTGCCACTCGGCAACCGCAAAACGACGGTATACGACTAAGTCAGACAGTCTCGTCGGTGTCGACCGGTTCATCCGAGAAGGACCGCCCATCGCGCCGCTGTCATCGCGGCGTCTATCCAGGCGCGCGGGAACCGAGTATCGAGCTACATCGCTGTGGCGGGTTGCTGTGTGATGCCCGTCACAGTTAAGAGTATACGCTATTTGATATGAAATAGCAACTAGCACGGCGTAAGGTCGCTTATCCGAGCAACTTGGTGTTCCGTCGGACTAGTCTTGCGCGACTCCGGCGCTTTTAGCTGTTGCGAGTGGTCATGTTAGCTGGAACGCTGACGACGTCCGCAGAGCTCAGCGAAGCCTTGACAAAACAGGGTGTCAGCCAGCGCAGATAGCGCTCGCTGCGGCCTAAGGTGATGCCGTGGTAAAGATCGCTCAGCGTCTGCGCTATGCGGCCGACCCTACCTTGACCGACAGTCCGCCGGTCGACTTCGATAACGGGCGATACTCCGACGGCGGTGCCGGAAAAGAAGACCTCATCGGCCACGTAGAGTTCGCTGCGGTCGATCGAGCGTTCGGCGACCTCCACTCCCAATTCCGCGCGGCACAACTCCATGAGTGAGGAGCGCGTAATGCCTTCGAGGATGTTGTCGCAAACCGGGGGCGTAATGACGACGCCGTCACGCACGATGAAGATGTTCTCGGCGCTTCCCTCTGCGACGTGTCCGTCGTTCGTCAAGAGGATCGCTTCGTCAAAACCGTTGTTGTAAGCCTCGGTCTTAGCAAGTGCGGAACTGACGTATATCCCGGTAAGCTTGGCGCGCGCCGGCGCGGTGTTGTCATCCATGCGCCGCCAGGACGACACGCAAGCGCGCAAGCCGTGCGAACCATCGAAGTAATTGCGGTGCGCGACGGCCACGATCGCGAAGTCATCGCGGACGTTGTGCAGCCGTACGCCGACTTCTTCAGCAGCCTTGAAGGCTAGCGGCCGGATGTACACGTCCTGACGGTAAGCGTTGATGCGGATCAACTCCGTCGCATGCCTGCACATGTCGTCCACGCTGTGCGGCAGGCGTATGGACAAGATTTTGCACGACTGCTGCATGCGCTCGAAGTGCTCGCGTAGGCGGAACAAATGGATCTGCTCGTGATCCTCGTCCCAATAGCCGCGGATGCCCTCGAAGCAACCGGTTCCGTAATTTAGACCGTGCGTCAACAGGCCCACCCTGGCGTCGCCATACGGCACGTAACGACCGTCATGGTAGACCACGACGTCCTTTAGCTCCATGTTGCCTCAGTTCTTGGCTTTCGCGCGGGCGTTCGGAGTCTATGGCGTTGCTCCGAGGAGCCGGCTTCACCTTGCTACGAAATCTTGGCAGAGCCGATCGCTCGAGCTTGTCGCCGGCGGCTAGGGCATTTGCAATCCTGGCTACTTTGTGATACAAAGTAGAGGTGGAAGTCGAGCAGGCCCTGGCCGATCTTGAGGAAGTCCGAGACCGGCTAGCCAGTTGTCAGCGGTTTCGCGGTTACTCCGTCCCCGCTACGTTGCTGAGCGGCGCTTTAGCGATTGCCGCCGGTCTGGTCCAACTGGCCGTGACACCTTTGCCAGCCACGTCCAACGACATGCGCGCTTACGTATTCATATGGGTAACTTGCCTGGCCGGAGCACTCGTCACTTACTACGGATCGCTTACCGCCTGGTATGTCGGTAACGCCGGCACGCAGGCTCGCCGTCAGACGCGCTCAGCCGGCGCGGCCATCGCGCCGGCCATCGGGCTGGGAGCGGTGCTCAGCCTAGCCTTGATGGCGCACGGGCTCATCAGCATGCTGCCGGGCGTCTGGTACGCGTGCTACGGCGTCGGCCTGCTGTCGTCTCGCGCGATGGTGCCGCGGGCAATAATGCCGGCCGCCATCGGCTTTGTGGTCTTCGGCAGCGCGCTGTTACTCTTGCCGCACCAATCGCTGGCTTTGGCTTGGTGGATCATGCCGTTAGGGTTTGGCGTGGGTCAGCTGTACATCGGCTCGAAACTGCACCAAGCGGAGCTTGCGGAGATGGTGGTATGAACGGTCGCAAAGCCGTCAAGCGAATATCCCGTGTGCGGCAGCAGCCGGCGCCATTTGCCTACTCGGGGCTCGAGCGGATATTCCACGAGCGCGGCCGCCTGGCGGTCTGCAGCTGCCTGGTCGCCCATCCCGAGGGCCTATCGTTTACCGAGCTGCAAGAAGCATGCGGATTGACGGACGGGAATCTCAGCCGTCATCTGTATGCTCTGGCCGACGTGGACATACTGGCCATATCAAAGCATGCCGGCAGCGGCGGTAGGATGCTGACGATTTGCCGCATTACGCCGACTGGCCGCGCTCGCTTCCTCGGTTACATCGATGAATTGGAATCGGTGGTGCGCGACGTACACGCCTGCTCGGACGAAGTGCCTCCCGATTCCGATAGCCGCGTGCTGACGCGGCTGGCGACTACGTGAAGAAAAAGCAAAGCGAAAGGTGCTAGAGCGCTCGATGATCACGACTAGCCGCACTCAGAACAGCTCAACGCTGGAGGCGCAGGCGGTTCCCCAGCATGTCGCCATCATCATGGATGGCAACCGGCGGTGGGCGGCAGAAAGGCGTCTGCCTGTCATCGAAGGGTACCGCCGCGGCATCATCGCTTTGCGCGAAGCGACCCGGGCGTGCCGCGATCTCGGCGTTCCCATACTCACCGTATACGGCTTCTCGACTGAGAATTGGAAGCGCGACTTCACCGAGGTTTCATTGCTATTCGACCTTTGCTGCGCTTTTGCGCGTAGCGAGCTGGAAGGGTTGCGGCGCGACAACGTTAGAGTGCGCATCATCGGGCGCTACGAGGCTTTGCCGCCCGCACCGCGCGCCGCGCTCGAAAATCTCGCCTCCAAAACCGCGCACAACGACGGCGTCATTCTCAATCTTGCGGTGAACTACAGCGCACGGGCGGAGCTCCAGGACGCCGTCCGGGCGCTGGTTGAAGACGCGCGAGCCGGGGTTCTCGCCCCGGAGACGATCGACGAACAGACGCTGGCATCGTATTTATACACTAACGGCTTGCCTGATCCGGACCTCCTCATCCGTCCGGGCGGTGAATGCAGGCTGTCCAACTTCCTCCTTTTTCAAATCGCATACACCGAGCTTTGGATGACGGACGTGAACTGGCCGGACTTCACGAGAGCGCACTTCGAGGCTGCGCTGCTAGAATATCGGCGGCGGCAGCGGCGCTTCGGCGGCATATAGGGCGCAACGCCCCGTGCTATGCGACCTCCACCTGCACAGCAGCTGCAGCGATGGTGAACTCGCGCCCGCGGCGGTCGTCGAGGTGGTTGCGGCGGCCGGCGTCTCCGTTATGGCGCTAGCCGATCACGACACGGTTGCCGGCATACCTCAAGCGCGGGCGCGAGCACGCGAGCTCGACGTGCGTCTTGTAACGGGTATCGAGATGACCGCGTACGATGGCGGCCGCGTCGTGCACCTACTTGGCTATGGCGTCGATGATACGGATCGCGCATTGCTAGCCGCCAACCGCGTCGCCGGGCTGGTGTGGGCGCAGAGCCAGGAACGCTGGGTGAGAAAGCTCTCGCTCGATGGCGCGCTCGTGTCGTGGACGCGCGACTTTTCCGACGCGCCGGTACGATTGCCCGTATTGATCGAGCGGCTATGCCGCCGGGGCGTTGGCGCCGGCAACGCCTGGAAATGCTACCAGCTCTTCGTCAGCTTTTTCGCCGCGCTGCCTTCATCCGCATATGGGGCCTTGCCCTCAACGGCCGAAGCGGCTGGCGTCGTACGGGGAGCCGGCGGAGTGGCCCTCCTGGCGCATCCGCTTAGGCTGGGGCCCGCGCGCATCTTGCGTGCTCTCCTTCCCTGCGTGGATGGCCTTGAGGCATTGTATTCCGCGTACACCTCCCAGGAGCAAAGCGCTCTGAGAGCGACCGCGCGGCGCGGCGACAAGCTGTACTCCTGCGGCAGCGATTACCACGGCTTCTTTCAACCTGCTTATAGGAATCCGCGCTTTTCGATGCCGCCCGCTCTGGCAGCGCGCCTAGGAGTCGATTAGGCCGCTCCCAATTTCAGGCGTTTGGCTTTGGCGAAATCCAGGACTTCGCCGGCCGGCCGCGCGTTGAGCACCTGCGGGCGCGTCACGCCTGCCTTACGGGCGGTGCCCAATCCGAAAAACAAGTTGTCCATATCTTCGAAGCTGTGCGCGTCGGTGTCGATCGAGAGCTGGCACCCGAGTTCTACGGCACGGCGCGCCAACGCGGCGCTCAAATCCAGCCGCGCGGGATTCGAGTTGATCTCAAGCGCGGTCCCATTTGCCGCAGCGGCGCGGAACACCGCGTCGTAATCGAACTCGTAGCCCGGGCGTCCCTCCAACAGCGCCCCGGTGGGATGGCCTATGATGTTCACGTAGGGATTCGCTATGGCGGCCAGCAGCCGCTTCGTCTGCTTTGCCTTGGAGCCGGCGAAGCTCGAATGAATCGACGCCACGACGATGTCGAGCTCGGCTAGCACATCATCGGCGAAGTCCATGCTGCCGTCGGGTCGGATGTCCACTTCCGACGACGCGAAGAGCCTGACTCCGTTGCGGCCGGAGGCTGCTCGTACGCGACGGATCTGCTCGCTGAGCCGTTGCGCGGTCAAGCCGCCTGCCACTGCTCGGCTAGGCGAGTGATCGGATATGGAGAGGTACTCCATTTTGCGCGCGGCGGCGGCTTGGGCCATTTCTTCGATGCTGCGTCGCCCGTCGCTCCAGTCGGTGTGGGCGTGAAGATCGCCGCGCACATCGGCCAACTCGACCAGCGCGGGCAGCCGCGCCTTGCGCGCGAGATCGATTTCGTCGGTGCCCGCGCGCAGTTCCGGCGCAACGAACTGGAGGTCGAGCGCGGCATAGACCGCTGCCTCATCGGCCGCCGTCTTGACGCCGCCTTCTCTGTCTTCGATACCGTTCTCGCTGACTTTCAGACCGCGGCGCTTAGCATACTCGCGCAGCTTGACGTTGTGTTCCTTGCTCCCCGTGAAATGCTGGAGCAGGTTGCCGAAGCACTCATCGGGCACCACGCGGCAGTCGACCGAGATGCCGCGCGCCCGGATGACTGCCTTGGCCTGTCCAAGCTCGACGACTTGCTCGGCTGCGGACACGCCTGCGAAAGCGGCCAGCGCCTTTGCGGGGTCGGCGCTCGTGCAAATGATGTCCAAGTCGCGCACCGACGGTTCCATGCGGCGGACGCTGCCCGCGACGGTCACGTTGCTGGCCGCGCCGGACGCTGTCAGCTCCCGTGCGATCGCATGTGACAGCCGCCATGCGTCGCCCAAGCGCATCCGGCGTGGACCCTCGGACATGCGGCCGAGCGCGGATTGAATGGCATCGATCGTTTTTGCGCCCAGGCCCGGCAGCTTCACCAGCCTGCCTTGAGCGCTGGCGCGACGAAGGTCGTCAAGAGAATTGATGCGCAATTCCTGGTATAGGGTAATGGCAGTCTTGACGCCGATCCCCGGAACCGCTAAGAGTTCCAAGATGGTCGAAGGAAACTTATACCTTAGGTCTTCGAGGTACTTGCAGGTTCCCGTCTGCGAGATGGCGGCCACTTTTTGAGCGATGGCTCGACCGACGCCGGGCAGTTCCTCCAAAATCCCGTCTGACAGCATTTGGTTCACCGGCGCGCGCGCCCCCTCGATGCTCCGGGCGGCCCGCTCGTATGCTTTGATCTTGAAAAAGGGGTCGCCGTTGAACTGCATCAAGGCGGCGATCTCCTCAAGACGCGCGGCGATCTCAGCGTTCCCCATCAGGCATTGGCCTTCGGGTCCGCCCAGGCTCGACCCCACCGGCAAAGGCGCGCTCGCGGTCTAATCCGCGCCTCGATAAACTACGCATGCACGCTTGCCGATACGGTTCATAAAAGCAAGGCTTTGCCGTCGCGCCGTGGTGGCGACCGAAGCGACTCGGGGGCAGAGCCTGCAACCGTCACCTCCAACCGGTGCCGAGGCGCTGCTCATGACGTCACCCAAGCCGGCGACAAACCTATGGCGCGAGCTCCTTTCGGCGTGCATGGCCGCTGGCATCTTGGTGGTGATCTCTCAGTTGAGCGGTCCGCCTGCTGCCGCTTCACCCATCCAAGGCGGGGACGTCTTCGTTTACGATTTGACGATCGAGCAGCAAGTGCACGAAGGAGCGCAGCCCTCGGCAGCCTCGCCGCCCGACGCGGGCTTCGCTCAATCAAAAGAAGGCGCCGGCCAAGGCACGGAGAGGATTGCAATCGTCCGCGTCGACCGACGAGGTTTTGCGCGCGCTCGGATCACGCTCGACCTAGTCCGCCAAACGGGCGCGCAACGGTGGCGCTTGGTACGGGACTATTCCGCTTCGATCGCGCCAAGCGGTGAAATTCTACCGGATAAGAGCATGGGAATGCAACTTGACGAGATCACGAGCTTCACGGGCGTCGCGCCGCGTAGCTTTGCGCTTGCGCCGATGCGCGTAGGCCTCATCCGCACTACCGCCCAGCGCCTTGCCGGTAACCCCATTGCCCTGAAGCTGACCTCGAAAATAACCGGGCGTCAACTCTTTGGGCCGTGGCCGACCTTTGCCGTCGCGACCAGTGCAAACGGTTCGTTTAAGGATTCGCTGCGCGGTCGAGCCGCCGCTGGCAGCATTTCGCTCGGCGGCACGTGTTATTACGACGAGGCGGACCGGCTAATCGTGGGGGGCGCTTTACGTACTCTGACTATTCTCGATGTCGTCGGACCTCTCGGACCGCACGTCGATGCGTCGACGTCCATCGACCTAATGCTGCGATCGCTGACGCATGCTCCGCGCCTGTCGGTGGACGTTCACTCGACGGCTGCGGCTGCAAAATCTCATCGAGCGTCGGCGAGAACTTGGGCGCATCCGCCCATTCACGCCCCGCCGCGGCCCGGCGGACCAAGGATATCTCCAGCCCCTTTGCCCTATGGAACGACGGCCTCGCCGTCGGTGCCCGAGCCTGCGCCCACCGCTAGCCCGGGGGGCAAATAGTGGCGGGGCGGCCTTTGGGAGCGATCGTCAATGCCGCCGCTGGGGCAGTCGCCGTTGCCGCACTCGCAGCGGTAGGAGGACCAAGCGTCGGCGCCCCGCTTTTTCCGCGCGGCCATGTGTACGGCGCGGGGGAACAGCAAGTGTATGCGATCGATCGGCGCGCATCGTTGACCGTGCGCGTCCGCGATCGAAAAGGCCACGTCCGTTCCGCTTCCGTTCGGCTAAGAGATCGTCTGAGCATAGCGCTGACCGTCGAAGGCTTCGCCGGCGACGGAGCACCGACGCTAGCCGCCGCTACGGTAGTTGCGCATGCGCAAGCACGCCCGCGCTCTGGCCGAGTCGTTTCAGGCGCTTTTTCGACCGGCGCTTCTTCACTAAGCGCACAGTCAAGCCCAACCATCGCGGCGGACGGCTCGAGCCCGAGTAAGCAATTGGGTGACCTCACCCCCGCGGCCCTGGCGTTGGCGGGCGCCCCCGACGACTTGGCAGCCGCACTCCGGCCCTGGCAAAGTACCGGCCACCTCTACACTCCGGTTGGAATTTTAGCGGTATCGTTGACCAGCGTTGCGGCGATCGGTGCCAACGGCTCGGGTACCGGCGTGATCGTAATCAACTCACAAGGCAACGGCTCGGTTTCCGGTAAGGTCGGCATCCCGAAGTTCGGTCATGCGACTCTGCGCGGGGCCGACATCGTCAGCGCTCGCTCATACGTCGACGCATTTCGGCATCTGCTCTTGGGCGCGATCGTCCGCTCGAATGGTCGTGGCGCTGCGATAATCTCAGACGGCCGGCGGGGCGAGTACAAGCTGACGCTTGCGTACACCGCAAAACTCGTCCGCTATGTGAACGGCGTCCCAAGCGCGGCCGCCGCGCCTCCCTTCGGCGATGCGTCGCTCGGCGGCACGGCTTCAGCCGACAGCAGTCTTCGGTCACCCGCACCGTTGAGCAGTATCGCCGCTGCCGCACCGACTGACGCCAGCTACGTCCCATCGCCACTTCCCGCCCAATCGGCCACTCCGCTGCCCCAAGCCAGCCTCCCGCCGATACCTATATCCTTTCCAAGCGATGCACCGCTGGCCGTGCCGCCACCCGGGCCCACACCCACCATTTAGGAAATAGCGGCGGCGCCCCATCGCCGGGTCGGGGGTCTACCGCAGGTAGGCTTTGCACCTAGGAGGTAGCTCGCAGCGGTGAACGAGCCTGGCGCCACGCCCTTCGATGACGACTTCCTTTTTGGGCAGGGCCGAACGCGCGGCATCGTGGCCGTCGAACCAGACAACGCGCGCGGCAGCGTGGTACTGTACCTGCGCGCCGGTTCGCGCGTTTCACGCCTTGTGGTGCCGCTGCAAGCTTGGGTCCTCGGCCGAAAGCGGCTCGATGATACGATCGAGCTCCAAGGGACTCATCCTTTGCGTCATCTCTACGCTACGTCGGACGGGCGGCGCGTCGAGGCCCTGAGCCGGTCGCTTGCCAACGACCAGCGGCTGGCCTACCTCGACCCCATTACCTCTCATCTCGTGCTCACCGGAGATACCTTCTACCGCGGTCTGCGCTTTGCGGATCTGCGGCGTCTCCAGTTCGATCTCGAAACGCTCGACATTTATCCAGACCGGGAGAACGCGCAGATCTGCTTGATCGGCGTTCGCGACAACGCCGGTTTCGAGCGCGTGCTGGCACTGGACGAATTTCAAAGCGAGGCCGCTCTGATCGCCGAATTCGTCGCCATCGTGCGTGAGCGCGATCCCGACATCGTCGAGGGGCACAACGTCTTCAACTTCGATTTATGGTACTTGAACGAGCGCGCGCGCCGGTGTGGCGTGCCGCTTCTGCTCGGCCGCGACGGAGTGACCCCGGTGTGGCTCGACGACACCGTTCGCCGCAGCGTCCCCAACGGCATAGTCGTGAAATACTACCGCATCGAGGGGCGCCAGATAATCGACACGTTCCTGGGTGTCATGCGCTGGGACGTTAGCCGGCGGCTGCCCAACTACAAGCTCAAGCAGAGCGTCAAACATCTAGGAATCGGCGATGACGCGCGCGCGCTTGTCGATGCGGCCAACATGCGATCGTTGTGGAGCGACCCGTCGGAGCGAGCGAGACTTAAGGCGTACTGCCTCGATGACGCTCGCGACACCGAGCGGCTATCGAACCACGTGACGCCGAACGAGTTCTACCAAGTGCAGATGGTCCCGGAATCGCTTCAAGGCATTGCATTCGTCGGCATCGGCAGCCGCATCGAACGACTGATGGTCCGGGCCTATCTGGCAAGACGGCATTCCATTCCGCGGCCGCGCTCGGGTGCGCCGATCGAGGGAGCCTTCGCCGCTGCTTTCGAGACCGGAGTGTTCAGAAATGTCGTCAAATGCGACGTCGAAAGTTTGTATCCCGCGCTGATGCTGGCACGCGGTATAGCTCCTCAAGACGACAAGCTCGGAGTTTTTCTGCCGATGCTCGGCGCGTTGCGCGAGAGGCGCTTGACAGCCAAACGTGAAGCCAAATTCGAGTCGTCGGCGGCGGATGACGGACACGGCGCGGCCGACGGCCTGCAAAACGCTTTCAAAATTCTGATCAACTCCTTTTTTGGTTTTCTAGGCACGAACGGATTGCATTTCAACGACCCGACCGCCGCGGCCAGAGTTACCGAAGCTGGTCGCGAGGTGATGGACCGCATAGTCGCGGCCCTGCGCGCAAGGGGCTGCCGGGTGATTGAGGCGGACACTGACGGAGCGTTCTTCGTGCCGCCGGACGGCGCCGATGCCCAGGCGATCGTAGATGAAGTCGGCGCAGCATTGGGGGACGGATTACGTTTGGTTTACGAGGATCGCTACGAAGCGATGCTGTCCCTCAAAGCCAAGAACTACGCCTTAAAGCGCAGCGCTGGCGAACTGGTCATGCGAGGGTCGGCGCTTCGATCGCATCGCGACGAACCGTTTGGCCGGGGACTGCTGCGCGACATCGCTGCGGCCCTGATCGACAATCGCCTTCATGAGCTGGAGCCTATGATCCGTGAAGTCAGCGACCGAGTGCGCGAAGGCCGCATCCCCGTCGAGGAATTCGCGCGCCGGGAATCCGTCTCGCACAAGACGTTTGCCAGCGGCGGCAATCGCCGGCTAGCCTCTGCGCTGGCGCAAAGAGGGGTAGCCGTGGGCGACAAGGTGAGGATATATCAGCGCGCGGGCGGCGAACTGGCTTTGGCTGATGGGTATGCCGGAGATGAGGACCGCGACTATCTGCTGAGGCGCGTCGCCGACTTCGTCGGACGCTTCGGCAACCTGCTGCCGCTCGATGCGCGCCGCGCGGCGGGAGAGGATCGCGATCAGCTATCGCTGCTGTGAACCCGTCGATTCAGTCCTCGCCAAGATAGGCTTTGCGCACCGCATCGTCGGACAACAGCGACGCCGCGGGGCCTTCTTTGACTATGTTGCCGGTCTCGACCACGTAACCGCGCGAAGCCACTTGCAGTGCCTTGCGTGCGTTCTGCTCGATGAGAAGAATTGGGACCCCGCGCTTGTTGATGTCGACGATGACTGCGAAGATAGTGTCGACGAAGATTGGCGACAATCCCATCGACGGTTCGTCGAGCAGCAGCACTTTGGGCTTTGCCATGAGCGCGCGCGCGATCGCGAGCATCTGCTGCTCTCCGCCCGATAGCGTGCCGCCTTTTTGGCTCAGCCGCTCTTTCAGGCGGGGAAAGAGTGTGAGTACGTCTTCCAGATCGTCCGAAATCCGCGCCGCGTCGCGCCGCGCGAAGGCGCCCAACTGCAGATTTTCGAGCACTGTCATGCGCGGAAAGATCCGGCGGCCTTCGGGCGATTGAACGACGCCCATCCGCACGATGGCGTCGGGCGAAACACCGACGAGATCATGCCCGCGAAATGTGACGGTGCCGGAAGCGGCTCTGACGAGGCCGGAGACGGTGCGCAGGGTGGTCGTCTTACCCGCTCCGTTACCGCCGATCAGCGCGACGATCTCCCGCTCGTGCACCTCAAGGCTTAGCTTGTAAAGCGCCTGAATGCGGCCGTAGAAGGTGTCGACTGCTTCGAGCGCTAGCACCGGTTGACTCATGCGCCTTTGCCCAGGTACGCTTCGATAACGCGCGGATCGTGCCGAACGCCCTCGGGATCCCCGGCGGCGATCTTTTCTCCATAATCAAGGACGTTGACTTCGTCGGAAATCCCCATGACGAGCTTCATGTCGTGCTCGATGAGCAATATCGTGACCCCGCGATCGCGGATCGACTTGACCAGCGTCATCAAACGCTGCTTTTCGGCCGGATTGGTGCCGGCCGCCGGCTCATCGAGCAGGAGCAGCCTAGGCTGGGCGGCGAGCGCCCGCGCGATCTCAAGGCGCCGCTGCATTCCATAGGGCAGATTGCGCGCCCATTCGCCGGCGTAGCGCCGCAATCCGACGAAATCCAACAGTTCCATCGCGTTTGCGCGCACCGCCGACTCCTCACGCTTTGCCGTAGGAGTATGGAATGCGCCGTCCCAGACGGCGGCTCGCATTCGCACGTGCCGGCCGACCATGACGTTGTCTAACACCGTCATGAACGCGAAGAGGCGGATGTTTTGGAAGGTACGCATGATGCCCGCCGCCGCAACGGCGTTGGGCTTGAGACCATTGAGCAGGCGGCCGGCCAGCGAGATCGTCCCCTCGGACGGAGCGTATATGCCGGTTATCAGATTGAAGACCGTCGACTTGCCTGCGCCGTTGGGACCGATGAGGCTCACGATCGTCCCGGGTTCCACATCGAGCGACAACGCTTTGACAGCGGCCAAGCCGCCGAACCGCTTGCTCACCGCCTGCAGCGACAGCAATGCCATTAGGGCGAGCCTGAGCCGTATTCGGCTTGTTCCTGCGCGACGGCACGGGGACCGGCTTGTTGGTCGGCGTGAAGCTCGGCCCGCCGGGCTGCGCTCGGGATAAGGCCTTCCGGCCGGAACAGCATCACCAGCACCAGGATAACGCCGTAGATCATGAAGCGGTAAGCGTTGAGGTCTACGTTCTGCAGGAAGCCAGCGTGCATAGCGCTTCCCAGCAAGTGAGCCCAGTTTGAGGATTGCGGCAGTATTAAAAAGTTCAGCAGGCCGATGATCGCACTGCCGACGAGCACGCCAGTTAGATTGCCCATGCCGCCTAACACGATCGCCGCGAGAATCATCACGGAGGTATTGAAGTCGAAGCCGCTGGGGCTCACGGTGCTCAACTTCGCGGCGTAGATGACGCCTGCCACGCCGGCAAAAGCCGATCCTAAAGAGAAGGCCAAAAGCTTCGCCGACGTGGTGTTGATGCCCATATGCTCTGCGGCCAGTTCATCTTCGCGGATAGCCATCCATGTGCGGCCGACGCGTGAATGCCGCAAGTTGTTCAGCAGCACCAGGCACACGAGGATCACGGCAAAGTACAGATAGTAGTACGGCGTGGGATTGAAGCCGAAGGCGTAATGAAACAAACGCGGCTGATCTATGCCGGCGATGCCGTCGGGGCCGCCCGTGTATTTGTCGAGATTTTGGAACACTTGCGGCACGATCTCCCCGAATCCCAATGTTACGATGGCCAGATAGTCGCCACGCAAGCGCAGCGTCGGGGCGCCTAGCAGGAGACCGAACAGGGCCGCGACGGCCGCGCTGATCAGCAGCATGGGCCAAAAGCTGAAGTGCACGCCGTACTGCGAGGATGCTAGGAAGGCGTAAGTGTACGACCCGATGGCGAAAAAAGCGGCGAATCCAAGGGCCAGCAGCCCGGTGTAGCCGACTATGATGTTTAGCCCAAAGGCCAGCAGAATTATGTAACCGGTGTCAGCGAATGCTGAGATGTGAGAGCTGTTGGAGTCGATCACGGGGACCAGCCCAAGCGCGATGACGATCAGCAAACCGACCATCCACCGGCCGAGCCGTGCTCGGTGTGGTGATGCCCAAGGGGGTTGCGGGCGCATGTGGGCGGCCGCTAGACTTTCTCGGGGACTTGCTCTCCGAGCAAGCCGCTGGGCCTAAAGACCAAGATCAAAATCAGGATCGAGAAGACGACGACCGACGTCCACTGATCGGAGATGTACTGCGACGTCATCGCCTCGACGATGCCGATCAAAAAACCCCCCAGCATAGCTCCGGTGATGTTGCCGATTCCCCCTAAGACCGCCGCTGTGAACGCCTTCAACCCGGCTTGATAACCGTTGAGGAAGAACGTAGTGCCGTAGTACATGCCGGAGATGAAGCCGGCCACACCAGCAAGCGCGGACCCTATGAAGAACGTCCAGGCGATCGTCGAATTCACGTTGATGCCCATCAATTGCGCGGCATCTCGATCCTGGGCGGTCGCGCGCATCGCTTTTCCTAACTTGGTTCGAAACACGAAGAGGTTGAGCGCGATCATGAAAGCGACGCTCACGCCAACCACCAAGACTGCGCGATCGTCGAACTTGACTCCGGCCAGCACGTGCCAGTGATCCGGCAGAAACTGCGGGAAGGGAACCTCCGAGTTTCCTTTCCACACCTGCATGATGTTCTCGAGGATCAAAGAGACCCCGATGGCGGTTATGAGCGGGGCTAGCCGCGGCGCGTTGCGCAGCCTGCGGTATGCCAGCCGCTCGATCAGGACGCCGACGATGCCGCACAACAGCGCGGCGGCGAGGATCACGACGAGCGCCACTGCGGCTAACGCTGGACCGCTGGCAATGCGGCTCAACGGAATCAGCCCGAGGATCGACAGCGAAAAGTAAGAGCCAAGCGTGTAGACATCGCCGTGCGCGAAGTTGATGAGCTCGATGATGCCGTACACCATCGTGTAGCCCAGCGCTATCAAGGCGTAGACGCCGCCGAGCGCTACACCATTGATGAGCTGCTGAAAAAATTGATGGATGTCAGGCAAACTGCGTCTATTTTAGGTAATTCTGCTGCGTCAGGAAGACCCAGACGTCGTTTCTAGCCTCGTATATCGAAATGATCTTATTGGTGCTATCGCCGTTTTTGTCGAACGAGAAGCTGCCGATGATGCTCCGGAAGCTTTGTCCGCTGCGCAATCGGTCCAGCACTTGAGCCCGGTTAGGCATCTTGCCGCCGTTTGCTTTGGCCGCGGCAGCGATCGCGTGCATCAGGACCATGGCGCTGGCGTAGCCGTTGGCGGAATAGGAGCCGACCGGCTGATGAAACTGCGCCTGATACCCGCTCAGAAAGGCCTTGGCGGCGGGGAGTTTGTCTGCGTTGATCGCTGCCACCGTGGCGTAAACGTCATTGGCCGAGGATCCGGCTACCTTTAAGAACTCGTCGTTGCGTATCCCGTCCGCGCCGAAATAAGAGGTCGTACCCAAGCCGCTATCCGCCATCTGCTTGCGCACCAGGCCACCGCCGGTGGACGTCGTCCCGCCGTAAAATACGACGTCCGGACGCAGCCCGGATGCGCGCGTGAGGAGCGCGTGGAAGTCTTGTTGGCCTTTGGTAATGTGATCGTGGCCGATCACCTCACCGCCGTCAGCCGTGAACTTGGCGGCCCACTCGTCGGAGACTCCGCGCCCGTACGTCTCATTGTCATCCAGCAGGTACGCGCGTTTGAGCCGCTTGACGCGGGCAGCGTAGTCCGCACCGGCGGGTCCCTGGATGTCGTCGGTGGCGCATACCCGGAAGAAAGTGATGGAGGAGGGGTTCGTGGTCCGCAGCTGCAGGGCCGGTGGCCCTTTGGTCAAGTCCGGGTTGGTGGTCGACGGGCTGATCAAAGCGATTCCAAGATCGTTGGACAGCGGTATCTCGGCCTTGGCCACGTTGCTGTTGAACGGCCCGATGACGCCGAGCACCGCATTGTCGCTAGCGAAAGACTGAATGTTCTTAGCGCCTTGGTTAGGCGAATGCACGCCGTTGACAGCGTCGTCTAAAATGTTAGCCGTGAAGGTGAAGCCTGGCAACAGAGCCGCCTTGTCCGCATCGATGACGGCGAGTTTGACGCCGTTTTCCGTCGGCACGCCGTCGGAGGCATCAGATCCGGAAAGCGGCAGGTCCACGCCGATCTTGATGACGTTGCCCGATGCCGCGCGGTCGCCCGATGTACCTTGGGTGGAGTTGCTCGTGCAAGCAGTCGATCCAAGTATAGCGACGCAAACAAGGGCTACAAAGGCCGCTAAGCGCGCCTCGCGAAAGGGCTGCATCGTCCTCTTCTCCTGCAGTTACTGCTGGGCGCGCCCTTCGTGCCAAATGAAGAGACGCCCTTGTCGGCGAATGGGGACAAGCTGACCTAGGGTTCGGAGAATACATGCGCGTTGCGATCTCAGCGGACAGCACTATCAAAGACATCGTCGAGGCGTATCCCGGAGCGGATCGCGTCTTAGGTGCTCACGGGCTGCCATGCGCAGGCTGTCACGTATCGACCCGCGAGACGGTTCGTCAGGGAGCAGCAGTCCATAACTTGGATCTTGCGGCTTTGCTCGCGGATCTCGATCGTTTCGCGCAAGATGGCACGGTACCGCCCCCGCGGCGTAGGCCTGTCCCCGTCCCAGCTCCTGCCGAACGGCAACGCAAAGCCGGCATCGCTCAGATCGTGGCGGTCATGTCCGGCAAAGGCGGCGTTGGTAAATCGCTCGTCACTGGACTGCTAGCCGTGGCGCTTCGCAGACGAGGATACTCCGTCGGAATCCTGGATGCGGACATCACCGGTCCGAGCATGGCGAGGCTGTTCGGCGTTTCGGCCCGGCCGTATCAAGGTACGGACAACAAGCCGCATCCGCCGGCGAGCCGCAGCGGCATCCAGGTCATGTCGATGAACCTCATTTTGGAACAGGAAAGCCAAGCGGTCATTTGGCGCGGCCCGATGGTCTCCAGCGCCATCAAGCAGTTCTACAACGACCTGGAGTGGGGGAAGGTCGATTATATGTTCATCGACCTGCCACCAGGAACGTCAGACGCACCGCTGACCGTCCTGCAATCGCTCCCAATCGCCGGTGCCATCATCGTCAGCACGCCTCAAGGCCTTTCCGCTATGATCGTCAGCAAGGCTATCAAACTCGTGCAGCAGCTCAACGCACCGATCATCGGCCTGGTGGAGAACATGGCATACTTCGTCGACCACGACAGCGGCAGGCGTTTCGATCTGTTCGGACCTAGCAAAGGCGTACAGTTGGTAGTGGAGAGCGGCGCGCCGCTGCTGGCGCAACTGCCCATCGACCCGGCGTTGACTCAGTTATGCGACGCCGGACGCATCGAGGAATACCGCTCCGCCGATTACGACGTTCTAGTGAACAACTTCATAAAAGTCTTGCCGGCTCCGGCCGCCGCCGATAAGGCCAGCTAGTGACTCGGACGATCGCGCTGGTCTGTGCGGTGCTGGCATCGCTGAGCGGCTGCACCAACGGTGAGGCGACCAATCACAGCGTCGCTCAAAAGTTTGTCGTCCGCCATAGCGTCTTGCGAACGATAGGTCTGCCGGTGTATCCGGGCTCCGCCCCGACGGAGGGCGGCAGTGCCGTCGCAGCGCGGCGTGGGCGAACCGTCATCGCCGCCTACTACAAGACGCCCGATTCTCTGGACCGAGTCGTTAAATTCTACGCCGCCCGCATGCCTAAGAGAAGCCTGCAGATGTATTTGCATACCAACGGCCAAGGCGTTGCTGATTTCGCCGTCACGCACGCCGGCGTAACGAAGCAAGTGACGCTTTCGCAAAGCGACGATGACACGATCATCGCCCTATCGGCGGCCAAAGGGCGCTAAGCGCCCTTTACTGACCTCGGCTACTGGACTATTATCACCGTACGCAGCGGCGGTGTCGACAGGTAGTTGAAGAAGTCGCCGAAGTAATACACACCGGGCGTTCCGGTGTTATACACTCGAGAAGGCACAGCCACGCCGCTTGAGGCGCCGAGCGGTCCGGTCGAAAACTGTGACATGGTGATTGCGGTTCCATCGGGACTGGCAGCTGAAGCGCCATTGGCGTTCGTAAAAGTCGTCGGCCAATTGGCGCCGTTGGCGAGCCCGAGCAGCGACGCGGTGTGCGGCGCCTTGTCGAAGTTGTAAAACTGTACGGGCTGTCCGGCCGGCACGGTGATAACCTGCGAAGGCCCGGGCGTGGAGGACGCCGTCGGCACGGCACCGATCTGCGAAAAGCCGTCGACCTGTCCGTACGTCGGGTCGGTCGTCGGAGCCGCCGAAGCATAGACCAGCGTTATGAAGACAAGCGGTGCCACTGTTGGGCTGGGACTGGGGCCTGGCGTGCCCGTCGGCGATGCCGTCGGAGACGGCGACGTCCTCGGTGCGACGGAGGGTGTAGAACTGTTGGAACAGCCGCCTGAAGCGATCGCGCTGATCGCCGCGCAAATCGCCGAGCCGGCGACGATCAGCTTCAGCCGGCGAAAATCCAGGTGCATTCTAATCGTCCCTTTCGTCGTTTGGGCTCGGTCTCCAGCCATACGCCGCGTCCCTTGAGGCCCGCCAAGCGGATCAGATGGCCAGCAGGGCGCGCGCTTTTTGCGCCATCGTGTCGTAGTCCATTTCACCATCGACCGCATCCCGGATGATGCCGTTGCGGTCGATGAAGAAGGAGCTTGGCAGACCGACCAGGTGCAGCTGCGTGCCCAAGAGCTGACGGCCGTCGAGCGCGACCGGAAAAGCGACGCCGAAGCGCGACACGAACGCCTTCACGGTCGCCGCATCTTCCCCTTGGTCCACTGCGACGACGACAAGGCGCCCGCTTTGCGCCCGAGAGAGCCTTTGCAGGGCTGGCATCTCTCGCCGGCAGGGGCCGCACCAGGTGGCCCAGACGTTCACAAGTATCCAGCGGCCTCGTAGACCAGCCAGATCGACCGTAGCGCCCCCGATGGTCGGCAGCGCGATGTCCGGCATCCGAGCGCCGATGGCCTGACTTGGCCCTGAGGCCTGGCCGCCGTTGGGGTAAAAGGCGGCGATCAGCACGACGACGACCAGCGCTATGACGCCGCCCAACATCCAACGGTACACGGGAGACCAGGTTCTGTCTTGACGAGGCGGCCGCCCTTTAGTCTAGTTTTGCGCCCACAGGCAGCTTCCGAGAACCGCACGAAGCGCACGCCAAGTGAATCCTGCCAGCATCGATGACGTCAGCCGGTTACTCGAAGAGAACAGCTATATGGCGGACCGCAGCCTCGCCGTCTCCATTTTCTTGGCGCTGGCGTTGGCCAAACCGCTTTTCCTAGAAGGCGAACCGGGAGTCGGCAAGACGGAGATCGCAAAGGTTCTGGCACGCGCTTTGGGACGCAGGCTCATCCGACTGCAGTGTTACGAGGGCTTGGACGCCAGTCACGCGTTGTACGAATGGAATTACGCTAAGCAGATACTGCACATCCGCCTCGCGGAACTGGATCTAAACGATGACGCTCGTCACGCGACCGAGCGTGACATTTTCGGACCTAACTTTCTTATAAAGCGGCCGCTGCTGCAAGCGATCGACGAGCGGGAGGGACCGCCTCCGATTTTGCTGATCGATGAAATCGATCGCGCGGACGAAGAATTCGAAGCTTTTCTGCTCGAGATGTTGTCCGACTTCACTATAACCGTTCCGGAGATAGGAACGTTCCGCGCGTCGATTCCGCCGCTCGTCGTGTTGACCAGCAACCGCACGCGCGAAGTGCATGATGCGCTCAAGCGCCGATGTCTATATCACTGGATCGACTATCCCAGCGCGGAGCGCGAGGCCGCCATCGTGCAAGCCAAGGTGCCCGGCGCCACCATCGCGTTGGCTAGGGTGGCTTCGGTGTTCGTCGCAAGCTTGCGAGCCGAACCTTTCTACAAACATCCGGGCATCGCCGAGACGATCGACTGGGCCGCTGCGCTCGTTGCTTTGGGCAAGAGCCAGCTAGACGAGCAGACGGCGGCGGAGACGATTGGCTGCCTGCTCAAGTATCAGGAAGACGTCAACAAAGCAAAAGATGCGAACATTGGGGACCGCGTCGAACGAGCGGGGCAGATGGCTAGGTTACTTTGAGGTACGAGCGCGGCCGATCCACAATTACGAGCGGCGAAGCTTTCTCGTCGCTGTGGCGCAACGCGGTCGTTTTCGGGCGGGTGCTGCGGCGTTTCGGTTTCGCGTGCCAAGCGGAGCACACCGCCGCTCTGATCGAAGCCCTAGCCGTTATTGGCTTGAACTCGCGCGAAGACGCCCGGGCCGGCGCTGCGAGCCTATTCGTCCGTCATCCGGAACAGCGTTCGCGTTTCAAAGCGCTTTTCGACGCTTTTTGGAGCGCTGAGCGCGCGCGAGTCCGTCCGTCGGACGTCCCCGCGCAGCCGAAAAGCCGCGCCGCGCGCCCGCCTACTGCCGACCACGATAACGCCGCCGGGGATGTCGGCCGCGGGGTTGCCGGGTCTTTGCCGAACGAGCTCGATCGGCTTGGCTCGTCACAAGCGCCTGCGGCCCACTCGCGGATTGATCGTCCCAACGGGTCGACAACGTACAGCTTCGCTGAAGGGCTTTATCGCAAAGACGTCTCTCAGTTAAGCGCTGCCGAACTGCGCGATGTCGCGGACATAATTCGTCGCCAATCGTGGAGCCTCGGCCGCCGCCGCACCCGCCGCATGCGGCCGGGCCGCCGGGCTGGCTCTCTGGACGCTCGCCGATCGCTGCGTGGAAGCTTGCGCAGCGGCGGCGAGATTATCACCTTACATACCCGAGTGCGCCGCATCCGCCAACGGGACGTCGTGCTGCTGTGCGACATCTCCGGTTCGATGGACCGCTACTCGCGTTTGCTGCTGCAATTCGTCTACACCGTCAGGCACTCAGGAGGCAACGCAGAGGCGTTCGTGTTCGCGACGCGGTTGACGCGCATCACCCGGCAGCTTCGAAGCGCAGATCCGGACGCCGCGCTGAGAGAGATAGCGCACAGCGTGGCCGACTGGGC
Source organism: Vulcanimicrobiota bacterium (assembly GCA_030853635.1). Lineage (GTDB taxonomy): Bacteria > Vulcanimicrobiota > Vulcanimicrobiia > Eremiobacterales > Eremiobacteraceae > Mawsoniella. Next base: position 68,499 of record JALYUR010000038.1, read on the forward strand.
AGGCGGCACCCGCATCGGCGAAAGCCTAGCCGCGTTCAACCGTCAATGGGGGAGCCGCGTCTTGGCTAGGGGCGCGGTCGTCATCCTGATCAGCGACGGTTGGGATCGCGGCGATATACGCGTGCTCGGACGGGAAATGGCACGTCTGCAGCGTACCTGCTATCGCCTCGTGTGGCTCAACCCGTTGCTTGGCTCTGCGCGCTATCGACCGCAGACTTCCGGCATGCAAGCCGCGTTGCCGTTCGTCGATGACTTTTTACCCGCTCACAATCTACACAGCCTAGTCCAACTTGCCCAAGCTTTGCAAGACGTTGATGCTAGACGCCCCAGCCGCCGCCAGTTGCCGTTTTCGGGATTGGCAACCGGATGAGCGACGTCTTCCGGACCCTTGAAAATTGGCGTGCTGCCGGCGACCTGGTGGTTCTGGCAACCGTCATCAATGTGGACGGCTCGGCGCCGCGCGAACCAGGCGCCAAGATGCTCGTGTCAGCGCAGGGCAAGATCAGCGGTTCCGTGAGCGGCGGTTGCGTCGAGGCAGCCGTAGCCGAAGAAGCGCAATCCGTCCTGGCCTCCGGCCAGCCTAAGATCGTGCGCTATGGCATCAACCGCAACATGGTATGGGATGTCGGCCTCGCGTGCGGCGGAGCGATCGATGTCTTTATCGACCCCGATGGCGGACCGCCGTCTTTTGAGCCGCTGACCGATGACGAAACTGCCTGGGCACTCTGTACGGTAGTACGCGGTGCAGGCGTTGGTTCCAAGGTCGCGGTTTGGCCCCACGGACGCATAGATGGGATGGCCGGCGACTTGGCGCTGCGAGCCCACATCGTACATGCTGCCCTGGCGCAGCTGCTGGCCGGCTCGTCGCGGGTCGTTGCCATCGGCGACTGCGAAATCTTTATCGATGTTCTTCGGCCGGCTCCTCGGCTGATCATCGTCGGAGCGGTCCACGTCGCCGTCGCTTTGTGTGAATTCGCCACCCGAGCTGGATTCGACGTGACAGTGATCGATCCGCGGGCGCGGCTCAACGACTTCGAGCGTTTCCCAAAAGCCAGGGCCCGCGTCGTCGAATGGCCAGACGCGGTTCTGAGAAAGCTTCGCATGGATGATGATACGTACGTGGCGGTGCTGACACATGACGCAAAATTCGACGATCCAACGCTCGACCTGGTCTTGCGCTCGTCGACGCGTTACGTCGGCGCTATCGGCAGCAAGAAAACGCAGGCACTGCGCCGTGCGCGGCTCGTCGAGTCAGGCATTCCGTCGACAGCCGTTGACCGGCTGCATGCACCGATCGGACTCGATATCGGCGCTCGATCGCCTGAAGAGATCGCAGTCGCGATACTAGCGGAGATGATCGCGGTCCGTTACGGACATCGCGGCTCTCCGCTGAAGGATCGCGTTGCCGATCGCATACATGCGTGATGCGCATAAGGCACGCGATTGAAAAATATTAGAAATTGCCGATAACAAAAAAGGGTTCTTTCAAAAAGTTGAGCGAATACCCGAACCATGCTCGGTATGAGCGTGTCACCCCATTACTCCGCAGGATGGAGGTGAGTAATAGATGGCAGTAAAGAAAGCGGCGAAAAAAACCACAAAAAAAGCAGCCGCAAAGAAGACCACCGCTAAGAAGACCTCGTCAAAGAAGAAGCGGTAGTCAAAGAAACAGTCCCAGTGCGGAAAGGGCGAAGGAAACTTCGCCCTTTTCTTATTCACCATTTGGCTCCGTTAGATTACGTTTTCTCGGATACCAGCATCACCGTATGGCCGCGATGGCTCCCCAAAAACTCGAGTCCCTCCATCATCCAGGTGTCCAACCCGGATGAAGCATGCTCGGCGACCTCGCGCACTATGTGTTCCCGGTCGCGCAGCCATCGCAGATGGAGCAGTCCTTGACCCAGCCACATCACCTCGTCGCAGTCCTCGCAGGCCATCCCGTACCTCATGAGGTCACGCAATCCGCGGCAAACCTTCATCGGCGGCGACTGGAGTTATTTGGATGACCAGCAGTGCGAGGTCATCTGCGATCCGACCGCCCGAATAGACCGAAACCCGCTGTACGAGATCGTCGGCGAGTGCTTGAGGTTCCATGCTTGAAGATCGGATCCACCTTATAGCGCCTTCGTCTTGCAGCATCGTTCCCGAGCTGTCGCGCGCTTCTGTGAGACCGTCCGTAGCTACTATGAGCGTGTCGCCCGCTTTTAGGCCGACCTTGGTCGATCCGAAGGTTGTGTCCGGTGTTAGTCCCACCACGGGCCCGGTGACGGCCAGCTGCTGGACGTCCGCGCCCCGACGCAAGTATGCAGGAGCATGTCCCGCGCTTGCGTATCGCATGCTCAAATCTCGGTCATCAAGAACCGCTAGGAAGACGACGACGAACGCCCCGAGATCGGTCGCCGATCGCAAGAACGATCGGTTAAACTTTTCAAGTATCTTAGCCGGGTCGCTGTAGTCTTCAGCCAGCGCGCGCACCGAGTATTTAACGAACGCCGTCTCCACCGCCGCGTTGATACCTTTTCCGCTGACGTCGGCCACCAATACGATGCTACGGTGCTCGTCTAAGCGGTGAACGTCGAAGAGGTCGCCGCCGACAGCGGTCTCTCCCGTTGCCGAAACGTAGGCGGTACCGACCCTCAAGTAAGGCAGCACGTCCCAGCCGCTTAGGAACGCTCGCTGAAGCGTATCGGCTACCATGCGCTCTCTTTCCAAAGCTACTTGGGTCCTCGAACGCACGATATCCGCGATCAAGGCGGCAAGCCCGAAGAGCAGGATCAAAGCGGCGGTAGATGTCGAGGCTCGAATGAGCAGCGCACGCGCGGTGTTTACCGCGGAATCGATTTGGGATTCAAGCATCGCATCCAACCGGCCGAAATCACCGCGCATGCGGTCGACCAGGTACTTTCCCTGCTTTTGCCGGGCGAGCGAGCTTGGGGCTGTCGGCGCTGCGATCAAGGCGTCCGCCACCCGCCGCCAGCGATCGTGGGTGCTATGCAGGTCTCCGAGGACGGCCGCAGCCTTGGGTAAGTTAGTTTCGCCCACGAATCGCTGCAGCGCGCTCCAAGTGGGTTCGTAGCGTGGGCGCGCGTCGTAGTACGGCTGCAAAAACGACTTTTGCCCGGCTGCCAAGTAACCCCGCAAACCTGACTCTTCGTCGAGTTGCAGGCGGTATAACAGCGCGTAATCATCGCGCGCCCTGTCGACGGCAACATGGCGATCGAAAGAAGCGCTCAATTCCGAGTAAGTGATGATGGACCCGATCACAGATATGATCAACGCGATGGCCAAAATGATGCCAGCGACGAAAGTCCCGCGCACCGAGCGTGGCATGGAAAGCGCCAAATCGGGTGCGCCGTTACTGCCGGGGAAGCGTGCCCGCGCTGACCGCGAACGTGTGGCCGGCTGCTCTGATATGTTCATGGGACCGCCATGGCCATAATAACGGCACGGCTGGCTGACAAGAGGGCCGCCGTTCGTGCCGCGAGCAGCGGCCGCCTTCTCGCATCTGGGTACTCGAGGACGTCAAGCGGGCCCTAGGCCACTAATCTGACGAAGATTCGGTCTGGTCAGCCGTAACGCCGAACGCTTCGTCGAGGACTCTGGTCAGCTCTCCGCTTTCGCGCATGGGTCCCAAAATGTCCGTGTCGCCGTAGAACTTCCCCTTGATGAACACCTTAGGCAGCGTCGGCCAGTTCGTCATTTCCGACAACGTCTGGCGCTTGTCGTTGTCGGCCAGAACGTCGTAAACCCGAAACGGGTAACCTAGTTCGTCGAAAAATGCGACGGTCTCGCGAGTAAACCCGCAACGCGGTGCGTCCTTGGTGCCCTTGCCGTAAACGACGATCGCGTCTGCGACCAGTTCTTCGTCGATGTTTTTCTGCAAATCGGTTTTCATGTTTCTCCAAGATCCTTAAGAAGACGGTTCGATTTCCGTCTTGATCTCTACAGCATGCAAGCGCCCGTCTTTCAGAGCGGCATCCAAAGCCGCGTAGACCAGCCTATGTTGGTCCATGAGCGGCATGCCTACGAACGCTCGCGACCGCACCTTTAGGTTGTAGTGGTCTCGTGTACCGGTGCGGTCCTGGGACTCGACCGTTGCATCGGGCAACTTGCGCCGAACCAGCAGCGCCAGTTCCTCGGGCATTATCACGCAAAATGGTTCCGCGCTGGCCCTAGTGCCGCCTCTGGCCCTTCAGGTGTACGAAACTAATAACCGATACTATTGATAAAGCGGCGCAGCCAGCCGCGCAAGGAAACATGGACTACACCAATATTTACGCCCTAGCCGATAAGCTGGGGGACACGGTCCATCATCATCTGCCCCTAGCCCTCGCCCTGATGCTGCTCGGTGGGGTCTTGAGCAGCCTTAGCCCGTCGAGCGTGCCGCGTATGGTTGCCATAGTGAACTACGCCGGGCGCGAGGCTTCATCGACGGGCGCGGCGATCAGGCTGTCGGTTTCGTTCGTTGGCGGCATTTGCACCGTCTATTGCACGGTGGGAGCATTGGCTGGCTCTTTCGGCGCGCTGCTCACCATGACCGGCTTCCTCTATTACTTCACCGCCGCGCTTTGCCTGCTGATGGGCCTCTCGATGATCCGCCTCATCGAGCTCCGTTGGCAGCCGTCGGCGCTCAAGACGTTGGCGCACGGCTTGTTGGGCGCTTACCTCCTTGGCTTCGGCTTCGCCTTTTTGATCGCGCCCGATGCAACGCCATTCATGCTGACTGCTTTGGCGGTGAGCACGTTTCAGGGCCAGCTCGGCCTCGGCGCGGCCTTGATGTTTGCGTTCGGCATCGGCCACGGTATCCCGGTGCTTTTTGCCGGCGCTTTGGCTCCCTGGTACACGCACCATGCGGCCGTCAAGAAGTGGCACGTTGCCGCCGAAATGTCAGCGGGCTACGTGCTCGTCTTCTTGGCTTTGTTCTTCGCGGTGATCGCATGAGCGTCGTGCAAGAACGCCCCTACATCATCCGCACGTACGACCGCTGGATCATATTAGTCATCGTGCTCGTCGCCGGTTGGTACCTGTTTCGTCCGATTTTTGCTTTTACCGTCTACTATCGCGGACTCAGCTTTGAACGCATGATACGAACGAAATCTGCGGAACACTACTATGGGAAGTCCACTGCGATTTATCCGCGGATTCCCGAGGGCTGGATAGGGTTGGGCGAGTTGTATTACATGCAGGCACCCAGCCAGCCGGCAGCTTACGCCAAAGGCATAGCGTCAATGCGCCGGGGACTTACCTTCAACCCCAAGAGCTCGCAGCTAGCATTCGATCTTGGCCGTATGTATTTTCGCGCCGCGGACTATGGAAACGCTCTACCGGCCCTGCTGCAAAGTATCGCGGACGATCCTCAACGTTTGTTCGCCTGGGACTACGCGGCTTGGACCAGCTTGCGGCTCGGTCGGCGGGCCGACGCGCTGCGGTACTGGCATCAGGTTTTGAAAATCGCTCCTACAGACTCGGCCGTGCTGACCGCCATCAAGCGATACGGCCGCTAGCATGCTCTGAAGGTGCGTCACTTGACCTCGACGACCAACTCGCAATGGGGAGAACCGCTGTGCATGCAGGCCGCTCCCGCACGTCAAGCGTTTGCTGGTAGTGCCGTCCGATGCCGCTTATAATGCACTTGGCGAAATGACATATCCGGCGCGGCGAGTCGTACACGATGCGCACCTCCGTTCGGTTAATGGGGGTACAGCGGATGTAGGGAGGAGCTGCATCGGATTCTTGCTTGGGCATCACTTCACGGATAGCCGTTTCCGAATGCTCGACCACGTCCATCGGCGCTAACACCTGAAAACGGCAATCCAGACCGACCGGGGTCTTACAACCTTACAATGGAGGTGAGGGGACTCGAACCCCTGGCCTCTTACATGCGAAGCAAGCGCTCTACCAGCTGAGCTACACCCCCGAGGCCTAGCCTTATACGTCGCCGCAACACGCGAGTCCCCGCTGGTCGCCACCCCACAGCCGCGGCGACCGCGCTCAGCGCTATGGTGCAGGCGCTCCCACTTCTATGCGCGTGACGCTGTCGATGAACCGCCCCCGCGTTGCGTCCTCCGGCACGATCAGTTGAGCGATACCGCGGATGGGAAGCGGCGAGCCGTCAATCAGGTACGCCACCAATACTTGCTTGGCGTTGAACGCCGCCTCGAACTCCGGAAAGGCGACGATAGCGGATTGTCCCGTGAGCCCCTGCACGACGGCAAAAGCTCGCAGCGACGTCTCCGTGCCGCCAGGAACAGTCGGCTTCGCCGCTGTCAAAATGTCCCGCAACAGCACCCCGGTGAAGGTATGAACCCGCTTTCTGCCATCTTGGTCATCCACGCTCAGCGTCACTGAGGACCTGCGCATGACCTGCAAGTCCTTCAACCCGAGCAGACGAGGATTCGACACATCACCGACCACTTGAATGACCGTACCTGGCGACGCGGGGATCGGCGTAGGCTGGAGCGGCAATGCAGTCGCAGACAAACTGGGCGCGGGCTGAGCAGCCTTCGCTGATTGAAAGGCCGACCTTCCGCCAGCGGACAGCATGACGCTGAAGCTCAACACCGTCACGAAAATGGCGACTGCCGTAAACGATGATCTCGAATGCATGTCTCCCCTCCCTCGTGCGTCCAAAGTTCGCGCCCCTAGCCGTTCAGCGGCGCTTTGCCAAAGCCCCGCGCGCGCAGCCACTTGACCACGGCAAACCGCGCGCGCTCCGCGCAATCCGTATGCGTCGCATCGATCAGCTCGAACGCCTTCGGCTCCCGCGCCGCATCGAACAGCTGCTGTACCGATGACGGCGCTACCAGCGAGTCGCGCTTCCCCGCGATGATCAACACCGGCCGCGGCGCGATCTCGCCGATGCGAGCGCTGAGGCGGTCCATCGCGCGCGTGATGTCATCCGCTGACGGCCCGTCCACATACTCCGTTCGGTTGGCGAGGCCCGAAAGCATCGGCTGTTCCGCGAAGCTGCGATTGCGGTTGAGAGCCGTCGCCATCGCGATCACCCCGTCGACCACCGGCGACTCCAACGCTGCCCCGATCGCGGTCGCCGCACCCATGCTATGGCCGCCTACGATGACGCGCGAAACCTCGCTGCGCCTGGCCGCCCAACTGATCCCCGCAAGCGCGTTGGCTACGAGATCATCGGCACGCGCAAGCGTACCCTCGCTGGCACCGAGCTTGTGACCCAAGAAGTCGAACGCAAGCGCGCAAAAACCGTCGGCAGCGAGGTGGAAGGCGAGCGAATCGACGTTGTGCTTGCTCGACGAATATCCGTGGCACAAGACAACACATGTCGCCGGCGCACCGGAGTGATAGAACAGTCCGCGCACTGTGCCGCCGGCGCTGGGGAAACTCACTCGGTCGATGCGCACATGCGACAGATCGCGGACGCGCACGACCATCATCGCCGCCCCAGGGTCATCAAGACCAAGCGCCGCCCGAGCCGAGCCACAACCGCCTCATCGCGCGCTCGCACCATCCAAAACGAAACGCCGCATGGCCGTCATCGCACGCACGCACCGCTGCACGCGCAAGACTGCCGTGCGCAACATGGCGCCGCCCGGGCAATGCAATGCAAGACCGTCGCGCTTCGCTCACGCGCATTCCAAAACGGCCGGGCATCATCGCAGTACGCCCACCCGCCGCACCGCTCGCAGCGCCAGCAAGCCGTCGGGCAAGTCGATGATCACGTCGAACCGGCTGAGCAGTCCGCCGCCCAGCGCTCCATCAACGCCTGGCCCAAAAACCTGCTGGCCCGCAACAACGGCCGCGCGCACAGTGACTGCGGGCGCCGCCACATCTAGCGGCCCAACTTGGAGGTCGCGCGCGCGCGCGATGCCCCAGACCGGCGCACGTACGGCTGCCGCCTGCGCCATCGCCGGACTTATCAGCACATCGCTCGGCGACGTCATCGCAAGCGCGAACCTCCCCGGCACGCCGTTTAGCCGAGCGCTGACCGAAGCAACGCCCCCCGTCGGCGACAGTTGCCGCACCACCATGCCGCCGCGTCCTATTTGGTCGGCGCTCAGCTCCGTTGCGCGCAGCGCATCCTCGCTGCGGAATAGCCATAGGAGGCGGCGCGCATAGTCGATCTCAAGCGGGTAACGCGCGCATATCTCGCGACCCATCACCCCATCGCCATAGGCCCTCACCGCCGACGGCACCCCGGCGATGCTTCCACTGCCAGCCGCCGTCGCGCTCAACGGCACCTCGCCAAAGCGCACATTCCCCACTTGGAGGCTGACGGGACTAGGCGGCGAGTCCGCGCCGCTGCCCAGTCGCGACAAAGCAAAGACAGCCGTCGGCGCACCGCAATCGACCACCAAATGCAGCAACGCGCCGTCGACGATCACCGGAACCCGCGCCAACGGGCCCCGCACATCGATGTCGATGCTCTGGCTCTCATAGCCGCGAGGCCACCCATCGGCCGGGCCGACTGGCGGCGCAACGCGCCCGCTCGGTGAAACCAGCGGCGGAGTCGTATGCGCCACTGCGCCCGCGTCCCGAGGCGGGATTTGCGGCGGAGCCAACGGCGTGAATGTCGGTGACGCCACCGGCGCTGAGGAAAGCGCCGGCACGAACGTCGGAAGAGGATCGGGCGGTGGATCGTAACCTGTCGCCGTTCGGCCGCCCGAGCCGGCGGCCAGCACAGCGGCGCACACGAGCGCGCACAATGCGTTCGACATCGCAGCTTCGCTTGCGCTCGCCGCACGCCTAAGCCTGCGACTACACCGCGCGCGCCGCACCCCAACAC
>JALYUR010000053.1 GCA_030853635.1 Vulcanimicrobiota bacterium
GTCGCGGAGATCGGCGCGAAGGTCGATCTGCTCGGCTACGTCAGCCAGTTCGTGACCTTGAAAAAGCGCGGTCGCGAATACGTCGGCCTGTGTCCGTTTCATTCCGAAAAGACGCCGTCGTTTTCGCTCAACGCCGAGAAGCAGGTCTGGCACTGCTATGGCTGCGATTCGGGCGGCGACCTGATCAAGTTCGTGCAGCGCTACGAAAGCGCCGACTTTCCCACGGCCATTCGCATGCTGGCCGCGCGGGCCGGCATCGTCTTGAACGAGACGCCGGGCGCCCAGCGCAGGCGCAGCGAGCGCGAGGCGATCTACGAAGCCAACGCGGCGGCGCAAGCGCATTTCGCGGCGGCGCTGATCAAGAGCGCGCCGGCCCAAGCGTACCTGCGCGAGCGGGGGATCGAGCCCCAGACCGCACAGACCTTCGGTATCGGTTATGCGCCGGATTCCTGGGACAGCTTGACCGCGGCTTTGGAACGGGCCGGCGTGGAGCCGGCCATCGCGGTTCAGGCAGGTCTGCTGGCCGCGCGGCGGCAGGCCGACGGCCGCTACGATTTCTTCCGCAACCGGCTGACGTTCCCGGTCTACAATCTGACCGGCGAAGTCATGGCCTTCGGCGGCAGAGCCCTCGGCGACGAACAGCCCAAGTACCTCAACACGCCGAGCACGCCCGCTTACACAAAGGGCAAGCACGTGTACGCATTGCCGCTTGCGCGGCGCGCCGCCGCGGCCGACGGAGCTTTGATCGTCGTCGAGGGTTACTTGGATGCGATCGCTTTGCATCAAGCCGGATTTGCAAATGCGGTCGCCAGCTTGGGCACGGCGTTTAGCCCGGAGCAGGCGCGCGAACTGCGCCGCGTGGCGCCTAATGTCTATCTGTGTTTCGACGGCGATGCAGCGGGCCGCAACGCGACCGCCCGCAGCGTCGATATGCTGGTCGACGAAGGGCTGTCCGTCCGCGTCGTGCGCCTGCCCGAAGGCAAGGACCCGGACGCGCTGGTGCGCGGCGGCGGTCGGCAGCGCTTTGAGGAGCTCATCGACGCATCGCTGCCGTGGGTCGATTTCAAGATCGAAATGGCTTGCGACCGCATCGCGTCGCGCTTCGTCAGCAAGAGCGAAGTAGCGCGCGAGGCCATGGGCATCATCGCCCAAGTGCGCGACCCGATCGAACGCGATCAATACGTAAAGGCGATGGCGCGCCGGCTAGACGTGAGTGAGTCGGCGCTACGCGGCCAGCGGCCCCAAGCAGTTGCCTATCGTCCGCCGGCCGCCGACCGCGAAATCGTGCGCCGCGCCGCGCCGCTCACGCAGCCGCTCTCGATCGAGCGCGAACTGCTGCGCATCGTGCTGTCGCGTCCGGCGCTGCTGCCGGCGGCGACGACGAGCGTGCGGAGCGCCGAGTTCGATGACGAGCCGTTGCGCGGGGCATTCGCCAAGCTCGAATCCAATCGCGATGCGGTCGTGCACGGACTCAATCCGCTCGCGCTGTTTTCGCAAGATGACGAGACTGGCTCGCTGACGCGGCTCGCGCTCTCGTCGCCGCCGCTGTCGCTCGAGGAAGACGAGCAGCGCCTGGCCGCGGTGCTCGAGCGCTTCGCGCGCCGGCGACTCGAGCGGAGGCTTTCCACGGTCGACGAGGAAGTTAATAGGCTGGAAAAATTAGGCCAGGCGGTGCCCAAGCCGCTGCGCGATGAGTATGTCGCTCTGGCATCGTCGCTTTTCGGAAAAAGGCGACCAAGGTAGGAGACTAAAGGATCTTTGGCGGCCGGTAAACAGCAAGCAGATCAAAAGTCCGTCAGCCCGCCGCCGGCCAACGGCGAGGCCGTTCCTACTCCGGGGCCGCGCGATGCGGCCGTAAAAGCGCTGATGGAGCGCGGCAAAAAGCAAGGGTCACTGACCTACGACGAGATCGCTCAGCTTTCGGCGGCCTTCGATGAGGACGATCCGGAAAAAGGCAACGAACTCGTCGAGCAGATCATGGGCCAGGGCATCGAGATCACCGAGATGCCGGAGGCCGGCATCGAAAAAGAAGGCGCGGAGCCAGATGCCGTTGAGGAAGTTCCGGCCGAGATCGCGTTGCCGGCGGGGCTGTCGCTCGACGACCCCGTGCGCATGTATCTCAAGGAGATCGGCCGGGTACCGCTGCTGGGCATGGCCCAAGAGCAAGACCTTGCGCGGACGATAGAGCGGGCCGAGCAAGAGCGCAGCCGCGCGCTGCTCAACGGCGGCCACCTCAACCAATCGATCCTAGACGTCGGCGAGGCCGCCAAACGCGACCTGACTGAGGCCAACTTGCGCTTGGTCGTCAGCATCGCCAAGAAGTACGTCGGACGGGGCATGCTGTTCTTGGACTTGATCCAAGAGGGCAACCTCGGCCTCATCCGCGCGGTCGAAAAATTCGACTACACCAAAGGTTACAAGTTCTCCACCTACGCGACGTGGTGGATACGCCAAGCGATCACGCGGGCGCTGGCGGATCAGGCGCGCACGATCCGCATCCCCGTGCACATGGTCGAGACGATCAACCGCCTCGTCAAGATATCGCGCCAGCTGCTGCAGGAACTAGGACGCGATCCATCCGTCGACGAGATCGCCAAAGAGATGGCTCTGTCGCCCGACAAGGTGCG
>JALYUR010000070.1 GCA_030853635.1 Vulcanimicrobiota bacterium
GAAGACATAAGCGCGACCATTACGGGCAGCGCTGCTGCAAAGGAGCGTTTGACGTTGGCAGCGGCGCGCCGATTAGCACTCATGAGTATTTATCGCGTTCCTTTGGCGTTGCCGTACGCGTCTTCGGCCGATGACAAAGAGGATGTATCAGCTAGGCAGGCGAGCCGCAGACTCGCACGAAGCGCCTGTGGGAGCGGCCGTCCGTACAAGCGAAACGCAGGTTTTTATGGAAAGGTTTTAGTTAATTGGAATACGTCCATGCGGTCGTCTTGGGCATCATTCAGGGCGTGGCCGAGCTGTTTCCGATCAGCAGTGCAGCCCACACCCTCCTTATATCGTACCTTTTCGGCTGGACCTTACCTAGCTTGCCCTTCGTCGTAATGCTTCACCTGGGCACCTTCTTAGCAGTATTGGTCTATTTCGCGCGCGATTATACCGCGCTCGTCAAGGGATTTTTCACCGGCTTCTTCCAGGGGTTTAGAAAACCGGAGCAACGGCTGGCGCTGCTCATTATCTTGGGAACGATACCGCTGGCTTTGATCGGCAAAGCGTTCGAACGCCAATTTGACGCACTTTTTGCTTCGCCGCTGTTCGCGGCCGTCTTTTTGCTCGTCACCGGCTTTGTCTTGTACGCGGTGGAACGGCTCTCCCGAGCCGCGAAACCGCAAGCCTTAGTCAACGACGACACGCTCGATCCATCGGAAGCGCGATACTACTTCCCGCCGTCGCGGGCGGCCATGAACCCGCCGGCGGAGCGCGCCGAGCAGCTCTCCTGGCGCAACGCCTTCCTCATCGGTCTAAGCCAAATCGGCGGCTTGTTCCCCGGCGGCTCGCGCTCGGGCTTTTCCATCGCGGCCGGTATGCTGGCCGGGCTTTCGCGAGCCGAAGCCGCGCGGTTTTCCTTCCTGCTGGCAGGCTTGGCGATCTTCGGCGCCAGTATCTTCGAGTTGCGCCGGGTGATCCATCCCAAAGCCGCTGCTGCGGCATCGTCCGGGGTCGTCCAGCACGGCATCGCAAACGTGAGCGCTGCGCCCGAAGCCACCGCGGTCATCGTGCTCGGCTTCATCGTCGCGTTTGGCTCGGGGTTGTTGGCGATCCGCTATTTTATGCGCTACCTCAGCGATCACAAGCTGACGCCGTTTGCGATCTACTGCTGGCTGTTCGGCCTGCTCATGATCTTCGTCATCATCGCCAGGCGGCATGCCGGCGTCTAAGCCCGCGGAGGTTTGCATGAAAGTCAACCCGGCTAGGGCCCTATGGGCGATCGCCGCCGGTGCGGCGCTGCTGTGCGGCTGCACGAGGGTCGGAACCCAGACCTCCGGCGGCCCGCAAACCGCCAATCGGTGGACCGTGCACGGCGTCTTGCGCTGGGCCGGCAATGCCGAACCGGACAACATGAATCCGATCGTCGGCAATCAGCAGGTCGAAGTGGACCTTTCGATGTTCTGGGCGGGATACTTGTTCAACTGGAAAGACACTAACGAATTCGAGCCCGAGCTTGCGACGCAGGTGCCCACGCTGCAAAACGGCGGCATCGCCAAGGACGGCTTAGCGATTACCTACCATCTGCGCAAAGGGGTGAAGTGGCAAGACGGCGCGCCCTTTAACGCGGACGACGTCATCTACACATTCCAGCAGATCATGAACCGCAACAACAACGTGGCCAGCCGCGTCGGCTACGAGTTGGTCGAGCGGATCGACAAGAAGGACGATTACACGATCACCGTTCACTTGAGCCGGCGTTACGCGCCGTTCATCGCCACTTTTTTCACGATGGCCGGAACGCCGTATCCGGTGCTGCCAAAGCATCTGCTGGCCAAGTATCCGGACATCAACCGCGTGGCGTACAATAACTTGCCGGTCGGCACCGGTCCTTTTAAGGTCGTCCAGTACACCAAGGGAAGCCTCATCAAAATGGTGGCCAATCCGAACTACTGGCGGGGCGCGCCCAAGCTCAAAGAGATCGACTACCACGTCGTGCCGGACGAGAACACGATCCTCACGCAGCTGCGCACGCATGAGATCGACTTCGAGTATTATGCCCCCGCGTCGCAGGCGCCGAGCCTGCGCAAGATCCCGGGCACGCGGATCTACTTGACGCCGTTCACTCAGTACGGGCAGCTCGCGCTCAACCTCGACAACCCCATTTTAAAAGACGTCCGCGTACGCCAGGCACTTGCATATGCCACGGATCAACAGGCGCTCATTGCCAACGTATCGCACGGCGTCTACACGACCGGCGACTCGGATCAGCCGCCGTTTTTATGGGCGCACAATCCTGACGTGAAGAAGTACGCCCCGGATATGCAGGCGGCGGGCCGGCTGCTCGACCAGGCCGGCTGGAAGATGGGCAGCGGCAATTACCGTTACAAGGACGGGCAAAAGCTTTCGCTGGTGATCGCCGGCAGCACCGGGCGGGTGGAGGCTCAACAGATGGAGGAGATCGTTCAGAACGAGTGGCGCAAGATCGGGATCGACACGCAGGTAAAGAATTACGTCGCCCCATTGTTCTTTGCGACCTATGGCGCGGGCGGCATCATCCAAACCGGAAAGTTCGACGTCGCTTTCTTCTCGTGGATAAACGGCGTGGATCCTGACGACTCGACCAACTTTATGTGCAATCAATTCCCGCCCGCCGGTCAAAACGTCTATCATTTCTGCAGCCCGGCGCTCGATGCCGCTGAGAATACCGCGCTGACGAATTACGACCAAACTCAGCGCAAGCAAGCCTACGACAAGATCCAAGGCATACTAGCCGAACAAGAACCGCTGATACTCGTCTGGTACGTGCAGCGTCAAGATATCGCCAACACCGATCTGAAGAACTACCGCCCCGCGCACGCCGTCACGACGTTTTGGAACACGTGGGAGTGGGAAATTTGACGACGCAGCGCCACGAGTTCGACCTGTGCGTCGTCGGCGCGGGCAGCGCGGGTTACAGCGCTGCCGAAGCCGCGCGCGAGCTCGGCCGCTCGGTGGCGTTCGTCGAGGGGACCGGTCCGTTGGCCGGTCTGTGCATTCTGCGCGGCTGCATGCCGGCCAAGACGCTGCTGCACTCGGCCGAAGTGGCGCATCTGGTCGAGAACGCTCACGAGGTCGGAGTCGAGCCGAAGGACGTGGCGGTGGACGTGCCCGCGATCGTCGAGCGCAAGCGGCGCATCATAAGAAATTTCGCAGACAGCCGCATCGAGGAGATCAAGCAGTTCCCGC
>JALYUR010000076.1 GCA_030853635.1 Vulcanimicrobiota bacterium
GAGCGGGAGACGAGGCTCGAACTCGCGACCCTCAGCTTGGGAAGCTGATGCTCTACCAACTGAGCTACTCCCGCGTCGAAGCTCGCGTTCAATCGCCAAACGGGGCCTTCCTCTGGCGAGTGGGCCAAGCGCTTTGGCTTAACCGCGCTTCACCGGCCCAAGGCCATCGGGTGCCGGCTGCTTCTGAGTTATACTCGTTAAAGCCACAGCGAACATAGAACCGTTACTCGCAATATATCTGGAACGGGTCAGCCCCTGCTGTACGGGTGCAACTCTTCCGGGTGGTCCGCTAAGTACTTGAGCAAGTGCCTGCGCGTTTCCACCCGCGTACGCCGCCGGGGGGTGCTGAGAACGCAAACGTCTGCGAACCGGCGGTCGCTTTTTCGGCCTTGTCATAAATCGTACGAAAGCACTTCTTTGTCGTCGGTAGCGATTTTTTCATTAATTGAGCGATCGACTCATCGGTGTGCCCGTCAGCCGCAAGTTTCAGCAGATCCTGTTCCAAAAAGGTGAAACCACAACGCGGCCGCGAGAAGGTTCGGAAAAGCAGTCCCAGGGCCATACCGACGGGCCCAGCGGCAGCATCCTCCCGCGTCGCCATCCAAACCCAAGGGGCTTTATCGCGCGGGATGCCCGCTGCAAGCAACTGCGCATCGGTGTACCGGCCTAATCGAAAACCCAGTGCTTCGCCCATATCTTTTCCATCCCGCTTGGCGTTCTGAGCAAACTTCGTTGAAGTAAGTTCGCAGATTCCAGCCATGGAGCAGCTTCGAAACCAGTTCATAGGTGGCGCTTCGAAGCGTTTCTGCGGACGCCATGTCGCTCGGTTCATTGACACCGTAATGCGCTACGACAAGGTTGAGGCCGTCTCCAGCATTCGCGCTCGCTATTTGGCTCCTCGTAAGGAAAGGATGGTCGCCGGCGGCCCGCTCAGCTACCATGCTGTGTCCGACTCCCGGCCTCACAAGACCGTGGTAGCGTTCGGCGCGTTCGCCCGTAACGAATACGCAAGTGACAAAGTAAGCGACGTGTGACGCCGCACGTGCGTCGGCGATAACGCCCACCAGGCCACTTTTCGACTCAATGATATACGACCACATGCTCCGCAGGCCAGCAAGATGGGCTGCATCGTACAAAAACCGATCGGTGACCAGCGCCAAACACTGATCCAAATCCGGCTCAATGGCGTCTCGCGTTCTGAACTCCATGGCAAGTGTGCACCTTTCCATGGCTGCCGCATAAGGTCAAGAGTCCGTACCCAGTGGTGCACGAGGCCTTCGGCCCATCGCTGCTCTATGAGCGCGAAGCGCTTTTCTATGGGCCTGCTTTTCAAGAAAGTATCCCTTAGATACTCCCCCAGTCGTTCTAGACGTGGTATTTTTGCATGAACGAGTCTCGACGACGCACTTGTGACGTATGCGCTCCCAAGTGTAAAGTGAGACGGGTTTCCCGCGTGACTACTTGGGAGGGCTTTATGTCCCGTTTCCGATTTTTCGGCGCGTCCCTTATCGCAGTCGGAGTGCTCAGCGCGTCAGCGACCGATGCGAGCGCGCTAAACGGCCCGACGGCACTGCGTAATTCTTATCCCTGGGTACGAAGCGCGGTGCCCCGTCCGGGGCTCGCGTTCCCGTTCCGGGGGCACGTACTCGTCACGCCTTGGACGGAGACGCGACTGCACGCCTTTACCGGCGCTGACGGCTCCGGACCGAACGGTCTGATCAGGGACGCACAGGGGGCATTTTACGGTACCACGGCTTACGGAGGCGGAACCGGCTGCGGCGGATCCGGCTGCGGCACCGTTTTTAAGCTGACGCCGCCCATGCCGGGTCAGCCTTTCTGGACCGCGAGCGTCCTCTACTCGTTCACCGGCGGCCCCGACGGCGCTAACCCGTTCGAAGCCCTGATACTTGACCGGAGCGGTGCACTTTACGGCACGGCAAGTGGTGGCGGGCTCAATGGCTACGGCACCGTTTTCAAGCTGGCGCCTCCGGCATCAGGGCAATCGGTTTGGAACGAGACCGTTCTCTATTCTTTCGCGGGCGGCGCCGACGGCGCTGACCCGAACGCCGGCCTTACATATTTTCGCGGGGCACTTTACAGCACGACCGTCCTCGGCGGCGCACTCGGGTTTGGAACTGCATTTCAGCTGACGCCGCCGGGTTACGGCCGCACCACATGGACCGAGAGTGTGATCCATTCCTTCGGGGTGGCCGGTGACGGCAAGTACCCGTACGCAGGGTTTATCGAGGCGCGCGGCGCCCTTTACTCAACGACGTTTCTCGGCGGGGATGCTGCCCATTGTTTTTCAGGCTGCGGTGTCGTCTTCGCGCTGACACCACCCGCATCGGGAAACACCGCCTGGACCGAGACGATCGTTCACTCGTTTACGGGCTTAGATGGCTTTGCACCCTTCACGGACCTCGTCAAGGGCCCAAGCGGCGCATTGTATGGCACGGCATCAGGTGGCGGAGGGGGCGGCTGCGACAGCGTTGTTGGTTGTGGAACGGTTTTCGAACTCTCGCCCCCGCTTCGCAATCAGAGCACTTGGCATGCACGCGTCATCCTTTATTTCAACGGAGAAAACGGCTATTCGCCTTATTCTTCCCTCCGCTTCGACGAGCGTGGCAATCTGTACGGCAGTGCGTACTCTGGCGGCCCTTGGGGCGCTGGCCTCGTTTTCGAACTGACCCCATGTAGGACGAGCTGGACGGAGCGCGTTCTTCACGCCTTTACCGGCGGCGCGGACGGCGGCTACCCAGTTGGTAATCTAATCGTAGGCGAGCGCGCGGCACTCTACGGTGTGACCTTTAACGGTGGCGCATGTTCGTCGTGTGGCGTAGTGTTCAAACTCCAGAAGTAACTTTGCTGCTCGGAAGCGGCGACGATTTCGTTTTTGCACACCCGTAGGAGATTTTGAAATGCGCTTTCCTTCAAACGCGACGTCCGCACTCGGCTTGAGCGCAGTGGTGCTGTTGTTCAGCGGCTGCGGAGGAAATGGATCGCCGCAACCACTGCCGGGCTCCGCAGTGATCTCACAAGCCGACAGAGGGCGCTCGCTGGCAATCGGGCTGAGCCACGCCTGCCCAGACGAACGACTTTATGTGGCCGACTTCAGGAATAGCGATATTGAAATCTACTCAGCGGATGACGGTAAGCCGACCACGCCGTGCGCAAGGATCACGCGCGGCATCCTCGGACCCAGCGGCATATCGGTGGACCGCAACGGCACGCTTTACGTTTCGGATTACCAGTTCAACTACATAACGGAATACAAAAAAGACACCTTCGCGCCGAGCTTGACGCTCACAACGGGCGGGCAGCCGCAGTATGCTAAAATCGGTGAGGACGGCACGCTTTACGTTTCAGAGTCGTATTCGAATCAAGTCGAGGAGTTCGCACCCGGCGCCACATCGCCAACTCGCACGCTTTCAGTCACGTCTCCCTGGGGTGTTATAACAGACAGCGCGAATAACTTGTACGTCGTGTCCGACGTCAACAACGGCACAGGGAATGTCGTTCACATCTTAAAGTTCAAGCCGGGTGCCACGACGGGGAAGGATCTCGGGATAGCTGTCAGCGGCTATGCCTACGGGCTTGCGATAACCAAGGATTGTGCACTTATCGTCGGGGTTGGTCCCACGATCGAAATTTTTCCCCGCGGAGCGACGTCACCGAGCCGTTCCTTTAATACGGTTCTTGGATTCGATCTAGCCTTGAACCAATCCGAAACGTACCTTTACGTAGCATCGAGCGGTACGGCAGTGGGGGTGTACAACTTCAACACTGGCGCGGTGGTCGAGACTATCACCAAAGGGCTCCTCGAACCCGACGGTGTGGCCTTCTATCCTCCGGCGGCGCACTAACCCGCTCCCTTAGAGTTCTCAGCCACAATTGAGGGGTCTCGGAAACCCGTCTCGACCGCTACAATAAGGAGGGCATCGGCAAACTGTGCTCTCCAAGACGACTACGAGCCAAACGGTGACTGTCAGTTATTGTTCGAGTCGCTAGATAGAAAAGCGTCTACCGGCTTATGCAGCGCATGAGCTATCTTGTCAGCAAACGCCTGCATCGCTAACAATCACTACATGCTGCGCCGGGCGCTTCGATTTCGCTGAATGGTTTGTGCGTCGAGGCGTCCAGCTGCTGCTAGCACCTAGCAGGCCCGCGGTCTATGGGCAGAAAACTGCTCGTCGACTAACTGGAGATAGTTGTTATGAACCTCCTGACCGCTGTCGTAATGGCCTCAGCCGCGATGTCGTGGCCGAGCGCGCCGCCTCCGCCCACACAGTTGCCGGTGACGGACGACTATTACGGCCAGCGGCTCGTCGACCGGTATCGCTACTTTGAGAACCTCGCCGATCCGCGCGTCCGGCGTTTCTTTCGGGTACAGGCGAACTATACGAATGCGATGCTTGCGAGGCTTGGCCCCGAACGCGAGCGGCTACGCGCCGACGTAAAGCGTCTCCTTGACGCGGGCGCGAGCGTTGCCCAGATTAACCGCGTCGGCCAGCGCATCTTCTACCTCGAACGCCCGGTGGGGGCGAACGACGAGCGCCTCATGGTCCGTGATGCGCCCGGCACGACGCCTCGGCTGCTGCTCGATCCGGTTGCGCTACAGTCGGCGACCGGATCCAAAGCACATCTCTCGATTTCTTTTACTCTGCCCGCGCCCGACGGTGCGCACGTCGCCGTGGGAGTCGTTCCTGGGGGCGCCGAGCCCCAAACCCACACGCGTGTTATCGACACCGCCACCGGAAGACTTTTGCCCGACGATTTGCCGCGAACGTGGTTCGGCGCCTTGGCCTGGAGTTCGGACGGTCAAACTCTCTTCTACAATCAGCTTCCCGAACTAAAAGTTGGAGAGTCGGAGAACGACCGCGAGTTGCGCTCAATGGCATACTCGCATCGGCTCGGCACCAGTATGGCCGACGCACCCGTTTTTGGAATAGGGCTAAACCCGAACGTTCCGTTCGCTCCAATCGACCAACCGATTTTGACGCTCTCGCCCGTTTCGCCTTACGCGATCGGCGTCGTCGGGCACGGCGTGCAAAACGAGGCGACGCTGTACGTCGCGCCCACAGCAACGCTCGGGGCTAGCGCTACGATCCCATGGCGGAAGGTTGCTGATGTCGACGACGCAGTAACCTCATTCGACATTAGTGGCTCGACGCTCTACCTGTTGACCCACAAGAATGCGTCACGCTACAAGGTGACGTCGCTCGACATGAGCCGGACCGACGAGACCGCTGCGAATGCGTCGACCGTCGTGCCCGCGAGCGATATGGTCATCCAGCAGATCGCCGTCGCCCGGGACGGGCTCTACGTTCGCGGAATCGTGGGCGGTCTGGCACGCCTGCGCAAGGTCCCCCTAGCGGGCGGTACGGCAAGCGATGTCCGGCTACCCTTCGATGGAACGCTTGGAGAGTTCGCGACCGATCCACGCGAACCGGGCGCCGTGCTCGGGCTCACCTCGTGGACAAAGCCGTTGCTCGTGTATACGCTAGATGCGGGCGGCGGTCTAGCTGACACGGGAATCAAAAAGTCACCGGCAATCGATACGTCGCAATACACCTCGCTCGAGGTGCAGGCTACGAGCGCCGACGGGACGCGCGTGCCGGTTTCGATCGTGATGCGCCGCGGGACCAAACTCAACGGCTCGAACCCGACGTATCTCACCGCTTATGGGGCCTACGGGATCGATGCCGACCCGACATTTCTCGGGCCGTACTTCGCGCTTCTCGACGCCGGCGGCATCTTCGCGGTCGCGCACGTTCGCGGCGGCGGTGAGAATGGCACCGACTGGTATCTTGGCGGAAAAGGCCCAACGAAGCAGCATACGATCGACGATGGCGTCGCGGCAGCCCGCTATCTTGTCACGCAGCACTACACGACGGCGAAGCACTTGGCCATCGAGGGAACGAGCGCCGGTGGTATCATGGTGGGCGGCGCGGTCACTCAACATCCCGAGCTTTTCGCGGCGGCGATCGAAGTCGTCGGCTTGACCGACATCCTGCGCTCGGAGGCTGCCGATCCCAATGGCACGACAAACGTGCCTGAGTTCGGCTCTGTAAACACCCATGCGGGTTTCAAAGGGCTGTACGTGATGGACGCTTACCAGCATGTAGTCGACGGCAAACCCTACCCGGCGCTCATGGCGGTGACCGGGATCAACGACCCGCGCGTTGCCCCATGGCATCCGGCAAAATTTGCGGCGCGAGTCGCGGCTGCATCGAGCAGCGGCCGTCCGGTTCTGCTGCGGGTAGACTACGACGCTGGTCACGGCAACCTCGCCGCCTCCGTCGCGCAGCGGGTTGCTTTAACGACCGACGAGTTCAGCTTCGTACTCTGGCAGTGCGGTAGCCCACTATTTGCTAACATCCCGCAGCGCAGAGCGGCGCTCCGCGAGTAGGACATATCCTTCCCAGCCACATGGAGCCCGTTCAGGTTTTGTGCTCACCAGCTGAGACGAAACTCGGACCGCTCGTGATTCGGTCCCCATTGCGGCCGCACACCTCGGGCGGTCCTTGGCTCGGATGAATAGCGACCGGCGAAGAGCGACTAGTAAAGCCAGCAATGAGTGACTCAGAAGGGTAAGTTTGAGATCAAGTTCTGCCGACCGCAGGCTCTCGCTTCGGCTGCTGCCTGACCGGCTCGGACGGTCCACGGCGCTCCTCAAGTTTTCCCAATAAGGCGAATCGGCCTATTTTGGCTTACTTTCGCATGGAGTTTGTCGGGCCGTCGCCGTCGACCACCACCGTGCCGCTGCCTCTCGCCCAGTATCCAAGTTGACTCCGACTTTTGACAATGGCCGCGCCAACAATGGAAACCAGCATCTATTGCGACCCTATTCAAGAACATCGTCAAGCGCGCCGGTCTGAGGCACTTGCGCGTCCACGATCTGCGGCACACGACTGCTTCCTTGATGCTCTAGAAGAGCGTTCCCGTCACGACGGTAAGCCAGACGTTGGGTCACGCAAACCCCGGAATCACGTTAAGTATTTATGCTCAAGTAGTTAATCGTCACGGGACCTCGCAGCGTGCGCCATGGACGAGGTCTTCAAGGGGGCATAGTCAGGAAGCGTGAATAGGCCCGGCACTTCTAAACCATGTGGGCAAAATGTGGGCAGGAGCCCTTCAACGCTAAGCTCTTTGGGATCGCAAATCCGCGAACGCTTATAAAACAAAGCTCGGAGGTCGTGCGCCGAGATAGCTCAGTCGGTAGAGCACAGCTCTGAAAAAGCTGGTGTCGTCGGTTCGATTCCGACTCTCGGCATATCAACCTCGAGGCCTTGGCCCTTAAGCCCGGGCCTCGTTTTTTTCTCGCCCGCTCCGGCTCTTGCCCCCGACGCTCGGCGGCCCCCATTTCGCGTAGATATGGATCGCCAAGCATACGACCATCCCCACCGTGATGAGCCTTTCTACTATTGAGTGCCATACGGCCCCGCGCAGTGGCTCGAATAAACTCGAGATAAGGAAAGCGAGGAAGGCTAACCGGAGCGCAACGCGCAGCGCCGGCGGAGCCCAACTCTCGAACCAGGCGAACAGAACTACTACTGCGATGAGAAATATTATTACTACGCTGACAGCCCAGTAAATATTCAAAGCTTAGAGAACCCGCCTACATCTGCATCGCAACATCTTAGCGATCAGGCTATGCCTTTCTGCCCCACAACTGGCGGCCCTTTGCGAGCCGCCAGAGACCTGAGCGCTTACCGAGATGGTCGATCGCTAGACGCCCTGCTTGAAAAGGGCACCGCCTTACAAGTCCCGGCGGTTGAAGCTCACCACGGCTGCGCTCAGCATGGCTACGGTCCATCCCAGCGCCCATATCAAAAGAGCCGGAGCCGGCGGCGACGATATCCCGAACGGTGTGTTACTCGCCCCTGAGCTTCCGGCGGCATTTGCCACCGCCAGCATGGCCGCCGGCTCAAGATTGAAGACGGCCCCACGCCAAAAAGCATCCGTCGGCAATATGAGACCCACGACGGTAGTCGCGCTCTGAATCGAAGCGTTGTTCAAGGCCAGCGCTATGGACTGCACCATGCCGGCGATCCACGCGACGCCGAACACCGCCACGGCGATAACGCCGCCGGTCATCGGCGCCGTCCGGGTGCTAGCAAACAGCGCGAGCGTCATCAGCACGAGGGATTCTCCGATGAGGAAGAGCGCCGCACGAGCCGGATGTGGCGGGAGGTAACCGCTGACCGCTTTGATGGTCAAGAACTCAAGCGTCGCAGTTAACGCTATGTAAGCCGACAGCAACGCGGCCAAGCCGAGCCATTTGCCCAGCACAACGTCGCTGCGGCGGATCGGCCGCGGCAGCATTGCGAGCATCAGGCCGTTTTCCGCTTCGGAGGCGAGCGCCGGAGCCGCCAAAAACGCGGCTCCGATCGCCAAGACCATGCTGAATCCCCACGCCAAAAGAATCACGAATATCGCTGCATGCAACTGCCCATCGCTGGCCGACAGCCCCGCTGCGCGCGCCGCCACGAGCCGCCAGACGCTCCAGCCGCTAAGTCCGATGAGCGCTGCGGTCAGCACCGCAGCCGCCAAGATTAGACGGCGCCGGGCCGCCTCACGAATCGTGAGCCGTGCTATCGTTAACAGCGCCATCCGCCGAGCCCTTGAGTATCTGCAAGAAGCGTTCTTCGAGCGTAGCGTGTCGCGGTTCCACGGCATGCACGCGTGCTCCCGAGGCCACGATACCGGCGACCAAGGTCGGCACCGAGTCATCGGTCAGGCCTTCGATCGTGTGCCACCCATCTCGCGCGCCACAGCAGCCGTATCTCAGCAGCACCGCCTCGGTCGCTGCCGTCGGCGCCGTGATCCGCAGCCGCACGTCCGTGGCGGCGCCGATCAGCCGCTGCACGGAACCACACTCGACCACGCGCCCACGGTCTATCATCGCCACCCGGTCGCAGACGCATTCGACCTCGGTCAATAAATGCGAGTTTAAGAAGACGGTGGTGCCGCGTCGCTTCAGGTGCCCGATGATCTGTCTTACATCATGGCGCCCGACCGGATCCAAGGCCGACGTCGGTTCATCGAGAATCAGCAATTCAGGACCGCCGAGCAAAGCAACGCCCAGCCCGAGGCGCTGCTGCATGCCTTTTGAGAAACCGCCGACGCGATCGTCGGCGCGCGCTGCAAGGCCCACGAGTTCCAGCGCTTCATCGACTTCGCAATCGCGCCTGAGGCGCGGCACTTCACCGAGCACGCAATGCAGCTGCACGACCTCGCGCGCGCTGAGCCAGTCTTGGTAGCGAAACAGTTCGGGCAGGTAGCCGATACGCCGCCGCACCGCGCGGCTGCCTAGATCTTCGCCCAGCACCCACCCCGTGCCTGACGACGGCCGAGCAAGACCCACTAACAGCTTGATCGCCGTCGTTTTGCCGGCACCGTTCGGGCCCAGAAAACCGAACACTTCGCCGCGCGCCACGCTCATCGTGAGACCGTCAAGCGCTACGGTGCTTCCGTAGCGCTTGGCCAAATCGAACGTCTCGATCGCCGGCGTCGGGTCCACGGTTAGCGCAAGGAGTCGGCGATCGCTAGAATCTCCGCCAGCGGCAACCTCCCCGCGACTGCGTACACCATGCCGTTATTCTGCCACATCACGCCGCTGCCAACGCGAGTATTATCGCCGATCGCCAAGCCTGCGACGCCCTGCACTGGAACCTGCATCGCGCTAGCGCGATCGATGGGGATGGGGATCGGCAGCGTCGTGCTGGGATCTCGAATCGCTTCGATCTGGCGGGCCAGACGGGCCGGCACCCCGGGCTGAGCCGTTAGGTATGCAACGATATCCCGCACTGTCACGCCAGTGGACCCAAGTCTTGGAATCAAGCCTTGAGCGATGACCAGGCCGGGCATGATCGCCTCGCCATTCGAGCTATGATTGCCCCGGGTGTTCGCGTCGCCATTACGCTCGCCGTAGCTGATGACGACTGCCGGACCGAGCACGAGCTGCAGCGTGGCGCCGTCAAGTCGAGCCGGCATCGGCCGCAGCGGCCGATGGCCGCGCAGTGCTGACACCCTCGCCTCGGCGGCGCTGAAACTGAACAGGGCCGAGCCTTGGGTCATCACGCGGTAATGCGCGTCTTTGGGCACATCGGGCGACAGCACCGCCGGCAAGCGCAGTTCCAAACGGCTCACGCGCGCAGCCGTCAGCGCATCCGGCACCGCCTCATCGCGCGGCCGCGCCAGCTCACGCATCGTGCCATAGTTTTCGAGCGCCGTGAACGTTTGCAGGTCCCGCATGTCCTGGGGACTCACGGCGATGCCGACAAAATGCTGCGGTTGGAAGATGGTGAGGAAGCTTTGAGCGAGCGTGCCCAACGGAGTCAGCGCCAAGGCCAGCACGAGGACCGTCGCCGCAGCAAGGCCGCCGACCGGCTTGACCCAGCGGTCCAGCCTACCGGGCGCGCGCTCAGACGAGCTCGCCGAAGTTCCGCCCAAATAGCCCGCCGCCACGGCGCCCGGCGGCACGCCGACTCGCGCGGTGGCGAAGTCCGACGATTGCGCCGCGAGCGTCCCGAGCGCCGTTCGCGCGGCGTCGGCATTGCGCTCGATCGCGCCGTAGGCGGCGCTGCAGCGCTGACATTCCTCCAGATGGCGCCGGGCGGTCAGCGCGACATCCGAAGGCTCGTCCATGAGCCGCCGCATCAAACCGCCATCCAGATGCCTCATCGTGCCATTTCCTTTCGCAAAGCGGCCTCAGCTCTGACCAACAGTGTTCCGACCTGGCCAACGCTTACCCTTAAACGCGCTGAAAAGGTAGTCGAAGCCATCGCGCCGTGAGGCATCGACCGGCTGCTCAGCCTTCATTATAAGCACCGCCGCAGCGTCCGCCACTTCCCCCGACGCCCCCTTTGCTCGTAAAAACACCGCCGACCGCCTGAATATGACAGCGGCTGACAAAAATCGCTTTGCCGTGGGGCATCGGCAAAGGCAACCCGTGCTTGAGCGCCAAAAGCGCGGGCGAACGGCCTCAATCGCTCCCTTGTTTTGAAGATGGGGTCTTATCGTCCGGAGGTACCGCGCGTGCCCGAAGAAGCAACGGCCAAAGCTTACCAAGACCCCGGGACGCCGGAAGAGGTCAGCCGGCGAAGCTTCATGGGGAAAGTCACCATCGCTTTGGGTGGGCTTGTGGGACTTGGGGTCGCAGTTCCGGCGGTCTTGTCGTTGATCCCCACCGAAAAAGTGCTCGCCGGATCTAAAGAGTGGTGGCCGCTGAACAAGGCCGAGATCGATCGGATGCGGGCCGATACGGCCAAGCCGATCAAGATCTTCTTCAAGCGCAAAGTCACCGACGGTTACATCGAAGAAGAAAACAACGATTACGTCTACGGCGTCGCTTTGAAACCCGGCGAGGAACAGCAGCTGCGCGCCGAGCGGCCGGATCTTTTCGCGGTCAAGAGCGGAGAAGTGCCGTACCCGGTCGTTACGATGGGCTTCGTCATGTTCAGCCCGATTTGCCCGCATCTGGGCTGTCATTACGACTGGAACGACAGCGCTGGGAAGTTCATCTGCCCCTGTCACGGCTCGGTGTACACGCGTTTGGGCAAACACATCGGCGGACCGGCGCCGCGCGGCCTGGACCCGCTGCCATTTCGCGAGCAAAGCGGCATAGCGGAGGTTACCTGGGTGCGTTTCAAGACCGCCGAAGCCGCGCGCCTAATCATCTCGTACAGTTAGGAGCGACAATGCAGTGGATTGAGGAACGCACCGGCGTCGTCAGCGCGACGAAGAAGTTCCTGACGGAGGACGTCCCCGGCGGGGCTAGCTACTGGTACGTTTTCGGCAGTGCGACGCTGATCGTATTCATCATCCAAATCGTCACCGGCATTTTCCTCACCTTTTACTACGCGCCTTCGGCCACGACAGCATGGGAATCGACCAAATTCATCTACGACAAGGTGCTGTTCGGGCAGTTCGTCATCAGCCTCCATTCATGGGGGGCTTCGGCGATGATCGTGTTGATGACGATGCACCTGCTGCAAGTGCTGCTGTGGGGCGCCTACAAACGGCCGCGTGAAGTTCAGTGGGTCGTCGGCGTGCTGCTGTTTTTGTTTACGCTGTCGATGGGCTTGACCGGCTACCTGCTGCCCTGGGACCTAAACGCCTATTGGGCGACGCAAGTGGCGATCAACATCGCGGGCAGCGTGCCCGTCATCGGCGCGGCCACGGCGAATTTCCTCCAGGACGGCTCCAGCATGGGGACGCTGACGATCAACCGCTTCTTCGGCCTGCATGTTTGGATGACGCCGATCCTGCTGCTGCTGCTCGTCGGCGCGCATCTTGCGATCTTTCGCCACAACGGCTCGGCCGGCGAACCCAAAGATGAAGCACCGGTGAAGTACGGCCGGTTCTATCCCAACCAGCTGCTCATGGACACGCTCACATCCTTCGTGGTGTTCTGCGTCATCGTGTTGCTGGCGGTCTTTTCACCCACGCCGCTGCTCGGCAAAGCCGACCCCAACAATACGCTGTTCGTCGCTTCGCCTGCATGGTATTTCTATTCTCTGTACGGCGTTCTCAACGCGGCGCCGCCGAGCATGGAAGTGGTCGCGACGGTCGTCATCCCGGGTATAGCGGTGCTTGTCTTGCTGCTGCTGCCTTGGATCGATCGCAATCCCAGCCGCACGTTAAAACGGCGCCCGGTGCTTATCAGCTTGACGATCCTCTCGCTCGCGCTGGTCGTCGGGACGAGCATCTATTCGTCGCGAACGATTGGACAGCGGGTGGAGGCCAGCGGTTACGCGAGCCAAACCCCGGTCGCAGGCAGCGGCGCGAATATCGGTGCAAACGGCAAGAACGCAACGGTTGGGAATATGGCGAGCAACGGCGCCAACAACAACGCGGCGGCTGGAACCGGCGCGGCTTCAAATCCGGGCCCGGCCGAGTCTGGGCAGGCTATCTATGCGGCCAATTGCGTCAGTTGCCATAACGCCAACGGTCAGGGCATGGCGGGCACCTTTCCCCCGCTGGCCGCCAACTCGTTCGTCACCGGCGACGCGAGCAAGGTCATCGGCGTATTGCAGCATGGCCTTACCGGAAAGATCGTCGTGAGCGGTAAGACCTACAACGGAGCGATGCCCGCGTGGCAACCCAAGCTGAGCCCGGCCGAAATCGCCGCCGTGGCAACCTATATCCGCAGCACCTGGGGGAACAACGCGCCGCCGGTGACCGAGGCTCAGGTCCGAGCGCACAAGTAGCCCGCGAGCCGCAAAGAGAGGGACTGTCATGCCTGAACTCAAGTGCGAGAACCCCACGTGCCAGTGCAAAACGCTGACCGACGCGGTCAACCCCTATTGCAGCGACTTCTGCCGCGAGAACGCGATAAACGCCGCGAAGTGCGAGTGCGGCCATCAAGGCTGCACCTGAGCGCTAAAGCCGGATCGTTCCCTCCATATAGTCCGCGGCGCGGCCGGCTATGATTACGCCGTCGGCTAAAAGCTCGCACCACAACTCACCGCCGCGGCGTGAGACCTGACGAGCCCTCAACACGGTCTTGCCCAAGCGCTGCGCCCAGTACGGTATAAGCGTGCAGTGCGCCGAACCCGTGACCGGGTCTTCGGGAATGCCCAATTTAGGCGCGAAGAAACGCGACACGAAATCCACATCGGTGCCGGCCGACGTGACTATCACGCCCTCGGCGTCGAACCTCGCGACCTTGTCCATGTTCGGCGCGATCGCGCGAACTTCGTCCTCCGACGCGAAGACGGCCATGTATTTGACGGCTTTTAGGATCTCGACCGGCACGGCGCCCAACGCCTCGACAAAGCCCTGAGGTGGTGAACACGGGGCGCCGGGCAGCGAGGGAAATTCCAACGCCAGCAACCCGTCGCTGCGCCGGGTGACCCGCAGCGGCCCGCTGCGCGATTCGAAGCTGACCTTGTCGCCGCTATGAGCCAGCTTCTCGAAGATAACGCTCGCGCTCGCCAAGGTCGCGTGACCGCAAAGATCGACTTCGGCGGTCGGCGTGAACCACCGGATCTTAAACCCGCCGTTCGACGGCACGAAAAAGGCCGTCTCGGCCAAGTTGTTTTCAGCCGCGATCGCCTGCATTAACCCTTCGTCGATCCAAGCTTCAAGCGGGCAAACGGCTGCGGGATTACCGCCGAACGCTTTGTCCGTGAAAGCATCCACCTGGTAGATCGGAATGTTCATTCCCGGAGCATGCCTGCTCGCTCGCGGTTCTCCTTTCAATCTTGAGCTAGGGGGCAGGCGGCGGCTAGAATATTCACATCGGGCCAACGGGCCGATATTATTATCGCGATGAACGAGCTAGAGGAAGGTCCTGGTACGGCCGCCCGCAGCTCTTTGGTGTTCTTGACCGCCGCTGCCGTTAGCGCAATCGCCCTTGGTTGCGCCAATGCGCAGCTTCCCGCATTGCCCGTGCCTCAATCCAACCAAGCAGTGACGGAGGGAACGCCGCTGCCGGCGGCCTTCATACCATCGCCGAGCGCGACCCCAACCGGTGAACCGACCACCGCTGCTTCGCCCACGCCGCCGGGCCCGAGCCCGTCCGCCACCTGTACCATTCCGCCGCCCGAACTCAAGTATCGTCGCTGGAACGTCAAGGTCGGGGCGGATGCGGACGCAAGCCGCGTGGACCTAACCCCGAAAGCCACCACGCTCAACGCGTTGCGGTTGCTGAAATCACCGCCCAGTCCCCGGCCGCAGAACAACCGTTTAGCACCGACCGAGCTTAGCGTCTATCGGCTGAACAACGTCAAGCTGATCGACATCAAGCGGGCGGCAGACCGCGATTACCATCTCGTGTTAAAGGACTCCAACGGCTGGACGATGCTGGCCGAGAACCCCGATCCGACCTGCGCTCCCTGCTCGACTGCCAGCCGTTTCCTCACGCAGACCGAGGCGGTCCGCGACTACCTCAACGCCCACTTCACGGTCACGCAGACCGGAACGGACCCTGACGTCACCGTTTCGCTGAGCGGGGTCGGTTTCTGGGATACGTGGTCGGGAGCCTACGGCCAGGCAGGCAACGCCATAGAGTTGCACCCGATTCTGGCGATTTGCATCGGCACGAACTGCACTCCCTGACCTAGTTGGTCGCTTAGGCTTGTGCCAAGCTCGTGCGACGTGCAGGCGTTTAGGGGGCGCTAGTCCTGAACCGGTTTTATCGAACTGGCACGGTACGCATCGGCCAGGGTGTAACGGGCGGCTACTCGCTGGCGCCCTTTCTTGCTCAACGCGATCGAGCCCGGGTAGTCCCAATCGATAAGCCCAC
>JALYUR010000083.1 GCA_030853635.1 Vulcanimicrobiota bacterium
CGGCGGAACATCGCCGCGCCGAACCGCTCCAATGCCTGGTACCCTCGCCGAACCGCCGACGGCTTCATCAGTGCTCGCCCCTCACGTCCCGCGCTCCCTCGACGGCGGCAATCGAACGCTTCACCCACTCCAGCTCCGCATCGACCAGCGCCAAAACATGATCGGCAGCGATCTTGGACAGCACCCCACGGCTCGAGACGTCGCCAAGCGCCGTCGCAACCCGTTCGCGATGGGACCACACACTTTGTTGCCGCTTGCGGAGCAAGGCAAGCCTTTTTTGGCGTGGGAGCTGCGACAGGAAGATAACCGCCACTTCGATGCCGGTATGGATAGTACCGTAGCGCTGCACTTCGAGCTCGAGCAATTCGTGGAAACGGCCGCGGCCTTTGGCGGTCAGCGAGTACAAGAGCCGCTCTCCGCGCCTGCCCCGCGCGCCGCCCTCGGTGCGCATCCGGAAATAGCCTTGAGTCGCCAGCCGGTCGAGCAGATGGTATATGTTCGCCTTCTTAAGATCTGTGAACAGCTCACCGTGAGCGCGCACGATGCGATGAAGATCGTAGCCGCTCATCGATCCTTCATCCCCGACCAATCCTAGGACCATCAGTTCTTTGTGCGTTCCGCGGCCATTGCTCAAAAGGGAACCTCGCGCTCGATGCTTTCTCTCTATAGTCAGTATTGACTTTCGAGACTGATTATCCTATGCTATGGCTGTTTAAAGTCAGCGTTGACTTTAATTAAAGCGAGATGAGGACGCATGCGATGGATTTGGCAAGCTTGACCGGTTGGCTCGGTTTTTTGCTCATCGGCGCAACGATATCGCTGCCTTACATAGTGCGAAAGCCCCGTGTGGCTAATTCGGCCCGGCCGGCGCCGAAAGGCAATGCCAGCTTTCTGGATCGGATGCGCCCACACGCTTACCTCGGCTACATCATACTCGCGCTGGTGGTAGGGCACGCCTACCTTGCGATGACCGCAGCGACGATGTCGCGCTCGAATCAAACGGGCATTTGGCTGGCGACGTTGGCGCTCATCGCGATCGTGGCCCAGGCTGCCGTCGGCCGTCAGCTGCTGGAACGCCAATACCCGCAGCGCCGAACTTTGCGAGGCTACCACTTCTGGACGATGGCTGCCGTCGTCATCTTGGTACTCGGGCACACTTTGCTTAACGGCAGCATGCTGCAGGCGATGGGCCAATGAGCAAGCTTCGTCGGTGGATCGTGACGCTGGGCCAGTTGGCGCTAGCAGCGGCGTGGCTTATGTCCGGCATCGTGTACATCGCCACGCCACAACGCATGGCACTATTACTCGGGATGTCGGATGCCGTTCGGCATAGCCTCGGGTTTGCGATGACGGCACTTGCGCTTGTCGTGGCCGCCGGCACGATCCTATGGCGTCGTCCCCTCATAGCGCGCCTCGGCGTCGCCGCCTTAGCTATTGCGGGAGTCATGTGGACGGCTTACGACGTGCAACGGCACTGGGCGATGTTCGCTTATTTCGACGCGCTGCTAACCGCGCTGGCCATCGGCATATTGGCCCTGCGGGCCAACGAGAGGTCGCGTGTCACGCCGGGCTGATCTCGCCGACTACTTCGCACTTACCAAGCCGGCGAAGATCTACCGCTTCTTCATGAGCGCCGGCTTCGGGGTGCTCGTCGCGCTGCCCATACCCCGCCAGGAGTGGCCGCACATCATCGTTGCGCTCGCGGCTGGGGCGATCGCTGCCGCGGGCGGCAATGCGATCAACATGTTCGTCGACCGGAACATCGACGCGGCCGATCCTCGGACCGCATCCCGGCCGGTGGCCAGCGGCCGGGTCACGCCGCAGACCGCGCTGCTGTTCGGCATCGCACTGACTACGCTCGGTCTAGCAATGCTGGCCGTCTTTGTTAGTCCGGCGGTGGCGGCGCTAGCGCTGCTCACCGGCTTGCTCTACGCTACGGTTTACGGCTGGCTGAAGCGCTCGACGCCCTACTATACTTTGTTCGGCGGCGTGATCTGGGCGGCTCCGGTTATTATCATCTGGATCGCCGCGGGAAAGCCGCTTTCTGCGACTCCGCTGTCGGCAGCCTCCGTTTGCGCGTTTTGGACGGCGTTGCACGTGTGGTCGGCCGCCTTGGTTCGAGCCGAGGCCGAACGCCCGGCCGGACCGCGATTCATGCCGCGGCTGTACGGATCCCAAGCGACCCGGCTGAACCTGTTTTTAATCACGCTGTTCATCACCGCGTCGACAATCGTTCTCAGGCGATGGGGTTTGATGCCCTTTGATGCGATGCTCGTCGCGGCGGCGGCCGCGTCGGTCAGCTTTCGCAGCGGGCGGGCGGACAAGTTGCTGTCGCGTGCGTCGATGCTGTACATATGCGGTTTTGCAGCGGTGTGCGTCGCCGGCGCGTTGTAGCGGGGGCCCTTAGGGGCGGACGACGGCGCCGCGGATGTTTTGCGGCATCATGTAGAAGAGCGCTAGCAGACCGACGAGCACGATGCCGACGACGGGCACGATGTAGCCGACGATCGTCGCGACCGGGTAAAGCGTCAGTCCGACTATGTTCCAAAGCTTGAGGCTCTGGTCAACCGAAGGATGCGCCGCGAGTACTTGACGATGAACGAGAAAATAGCCGAAGGAAATAGCGGTCAACGTGATCCCGTAGTAGACGACGGCCATCGGCGTCAGGCCAAAGCGGGCCAGCACTTCGGTAGGAAACGGCAAGAAAGAGATCAGGGCAAGAAGCAACAGATTCGTCAGGACGATGCCGTGCGTGATCCGCTCGATGTAGCGAAAGAGCGCATGGTGGTTTAGCCACATGATCCCGATGGTCGCGAAGCTTGCGAAATACACCAGGTATTGCGGCCAGATCTGCACCAGAGCCCGCAACTGCTCCGCCCCGCTGAGGGGAGGAGCGTGCAACGAGGGCAGATGCACTTCCAGCACGAGTAACGTGATGGCGATGGCGAAGACGCCGTCACTGAAGGCTTCGAAGCGGCTCTTGCTGAGGGTGAATTCGGCCGGCTCGTTCATGGCAAAACGCCGGTTTTAGTTATCGTCATCCGTGAACTTGACGTACCAATGGGAACCGTCGCAAAAAGGCTTGTTCTTCGAATGCCCGCAGCGGCAAATAGCGTAGTGCTCTCGCGAGGCTCCTTCGCCCCAGCTGTCGTCTTCGAGATCGGCACCGCCGGTGATGCGATACGGGCCGTTCTTGGATACGGTGATCGTCGGCGGGCGATCTTGATCTCGATGTTCGACACCGTTGATCGAATAGCTGAGCGCGCCCGATGGGCATTGCCGCACTTGGTCGACGATCGCGTCGGCTGCCGCACCCGTGGGATCCACGAAAGGGTCCTTGGCGACTCGAAAGACGGCGGATAGATTGTCCGTGCAATAGCCGGAGTGCTGACAGATCCCGCGATTATCGTGAATCGTGAGATTGCCGACGTTGTAGTTATCGCGACGGTCAGCAACTCGATCTGGAAACTTCTGGCTCGAAAAGCCGATGCGGGCATGGGTGCCGTCGCAATACGGTTTCAACGCCGAGCCGCCGCAACGGCACAGCGCCAACGACGGGCGCGTCGGCAGCGATTCGCCTTTGGAATTAATCAAACTGGTGAGGTTTGAGACGATATACGGGCCGTCCGGTTCGGGACTGATCGTCGGCCGGCTCGTTTTGTCGCCAGGGCGAAAGTCCATGCGC
>JALYUR010000102.1 GCA_030853635.1 Vulcanimicrobiota bacterium
CCTGAGGCCACAGCCGGCGCGGCGGACGGTGGTAGGGCAGCGGATGCATCGGCAGCCGAACCCGCGGCAGCCGGCGCAGCCACAGCGACCTTGGCCTCATCGCCAGGTCGCGGCTGACGCGGCGGCCGGATCCTGCGTACGGGGCGCAACTCGCGCGGCTCGGGCTTTTGACGGCCGTCGGGCAGCACTTCGCCCAAATAGATCCATACCTTGACGCCGATCCGGCCGAACGTCGTGTACGCCTCGCTGTGCGCGAAGTCGATGTTGGCCCGCAGCGTGTGCAGCGGCACCTTGCCGTCGAAGTTGCGCTCTACCCGAGCGATCTCGGAGCCGCCCAGGCGGCCGGCGCACTGCACCTTGATGCCCTTGGCGCCTGCCTTGATCGTGCGCTGCAGCGCTTGGCGCATGGCTCGGCGGAAGGCAATGCGCTTCTCCAGCTGATCTACGACGTTGTTGGCCACCAGCTTGGCGTCCAATTCCGGGTGCTTGATCTCGACGACGTTGACGTTGACCGGACGCCCGGCTATCTTCTCTAGCTTCTTGCGCAGGTCTTCGATGCCCGCGCCGCGCTTGCCGATGATGATGCCGGGCTTGCCGGTGCTGATGATCACGCGCGCTTGGGTGGCCCGCCGCTCGATCTCTACCTTTGAGACCGCCGCCGACCGCGACAAACCGTCGATCTGCCGGCGCATCGCCAGGTCCTCGTGCAGCCACGTTCGGTATTGCTTGTTCTCGAACCAGCGCGAATCCCAAGTGCGGGTAATGCCCAGGCGGAAACCGATGGGGTTGACTTTTTGACCCATGCTACGGCGACTCTCGGTCCGCGACGATGATGGTCACGTGCGACATTCTCTTCCTCTTGAAGCCGGCTTGGCCTCGAGCGCGCGCCTCGACCCGCTTCCAGGAGGGGCCGGCGTCCACTACCGCCTTGGCGATGACGAGGTTCTCCGGCCGCAGCGCGAAGTTGTTCTCCGCGTTGGCGACCGCGGAGCGCAGTATTTTTTCGATCGGCTTGGCGGCGGAAAGCGGCGTGAACTGCAACAACACCAACGCCCGGTCGACGCGCTTACCGCGGATAACGTCGACCACCCGACGCGCTTTACGCGGCGGCACGCGCAAGAACTTGGCGCTGGCGCGCGCCTGGCTAGCCGGAGCGGCCGTCATTTCACAGCCGCCTTGTCGCCGCCGCCATGACCGCGGAACAGCCGAGTCGGCGCGAACTCTCCCAGCTTGTGGCCGACCATGTTTTCCTGGACGTAGACCGGCACGTGCTTGCGCCCGTCGTGGACCGCGATGGTGTGACCGACCATCGCCGGCACGATGGTCGAAGATCGAGACCAAGTCTTGACGACGCGCTTTTCGCGCGAGGCGTTCATGCGCTCGATCTTGACCAGTAAGTGCTCGGCGACGAATGCGCCCTTTTTCGAGGAACGCGCCATCACTTGGCCCGCTTCTTGACGATGAATTTGGTGGTGCGTTTGTTACGGCGCGTCTTCTTGCCCATCGTCATCTCGCCCCACGGCGTCGTGGGCGGCCGGCCGGCCGTCGAGCGGGCCTCGCCGCCGCCGTGTGGGTGATCGACTGGGTTCATCGCGATGCCCCGAACTTGCGGTCGCTTGCCCAACCAGCGCGACTTGCCGGCCTTGCCGACGACCTGATTCTCGTGCTCGACGTTGCCGATCTGGCCGATCGTGGCCCGGCAGCCATACGCTATCTTGCGCACTTCGCCCGAGGGCATGCGGACTTGTGCGTAGTCGCCCTCTTTGGCCATCAGCTGCGCCGAACCGCCCGCCGTGCGCACGAGCTTGCCGCCGCCGCCCGGCGCCAGCTCGATGTTGTGCAGGACCGTGCCGACCGGGATGTTAGCCAGCGGCAGCGCGTTGCCGATCTTGATGTCGGCTTGCGGCCCCGATTCGATGACGTCGCCGCGCTTGAGGCCCAAAGGCGCGATCACGTACCGCTTCTCCCCGTCGCGGTAGTGCAGCAGGGCGATGCGCGACGAGCGGTTTGGGTCGTACTCGATCGCGGCGACTTTGGCGGGCACGCCGTCTTTGGCGCGCTTGAAGTCGATTTGACGGTACATCACTTTGTGACCGCCGCCGCGGTGGCGTACGGTGATGTGGCCGTTGAAGTTGCGCCCGGCCGTTTTCTTCAAAGGCTCGATCAGGGACTCTTCCGGCGCCTTCTTGGTGAGGCCCTCGAAAGTGGAGATCGCCATGAACCGCCGGCCCGGAGAGGTCGGTTTAAATTTCTTTACCGGCATGTGATGCGCCGCCTATGCCTCAAAGTAGTTAACTCCGCCCAGTTCGATTTTATCGCCCTCGCGAAGCGTGACGATCGCTTTCTTCCAGTCCGCCTGCTTAACCGTCGGCTTGGCCGTGCGGCGGCGCAGATCTCGCTTGCGCTTGCCGCGCACGTTGACGGTGTTGACGCGCAGCACTTTGACGCGAAAGATCTCTTGGACGGCCACTGCGATCGCCTGTTTGGACGCATGGGAGTCGACCTCGAAACAATACTGAAACGAGGCGGTCTGCATGACCGACTTCTCCGTGACGACGGGGCGTCGCACGATCGTCCGCGCCTCAGGCACCACACGCCTCGGCCAAAGCTTCGTAAGCGTGTCGGGTAATGACGACGCGGTCGTGAGCCAAAATCGCGTGAACCGAAACGCCGCGCACGGGCACGACGCTCGCGCGCGCCAAGTTGCGGCCGTGCATGAACAAAGTGGCGTCATCGCGCTCGTCGACGATCAACAGCACCCTATCGGGCAGCCCCTTGGGGCCTTGAGAATTAGGCCATAACGCTGCTTGCAAATGTTTGGTCTTGGAGACGTTCAAGCCGGCCGGGTCCAAAAGGCACAGCGCGCCCGCGGCGGCTTTGACCCCGACGGCGACCGCGAGCGCTTTGCGGCGCGCTTTGCGCGGCAGATCGACGGCGAACGAACGCGGGTGCGGACCGAAAACGACGCCGCCTTTGCGCCATTGGGGCGATCTGATGCTGCCTTGGCGCGCTCGGCCGGTGCCCTTTTGACGCCACGGTTTACGCCCGCCGCCACGCACGTCGTCACGCCTTTTGGTATCCGCGGTTCCCGCGCGCCGGTTCGCCAGGTCCCTGACGACGGCTCGATGCAGCAGCGCTGCGGCGCCGTCTTGAGCAAACACGGGCGCCAGTGCTTGACTGTTCAGCGGCTGCAGCGCGCCCGCGACCGGCGCAGTCGCGTCGCCTTGCGAACGGCTATGCTCGGCGCTCATCGCCCGCCGCCTTTGACCGACGGCCTGACCATGACGATCCCATGCCGCGCGCCCGGCACGGCGCCTTTGATCAGCAGCAGG
Source organism: Vulcanimicrobiota bacterium (assembly GCA_030853635.1). Classification (GTDB taxonomy): domain Bacteria; phylum Vulcanimicrobiota; class Vulcanimicrobiia; order Eremiobacterales; family Eremiobacteraceae; genus Mawsoniella. The sequence goes on from JALYUR010000102.1 coordinate 3,333, forward strand.
TTGCGCTCCACGTCGGTTTTCACTATCTCCAGGTTTAAGGTCGTCACTCGGTCGCGCCCGAGCAAACCGGGACGCCGGCTGCCTTTGACCGTCTTGGCGGCGTTGGTGTCGCCGTTGGACGCCGGTTGGCGGTGAATCATCGAGCCGTGGCTAGCGCCGCCGCCGCTGCCGTTCCATCGTTTAATGATCCCGGAGAAACCCTTGCCCTTGCTGGTGCCGATGACGTCGACGCGGTCGCCGGTCTCAAAACCGCCGACATCGACGATGTCACCCGGGTTGACGTCAGCGGATGCTGCCCGGAACTCCCGCACGACTTCCTTCGGCGCCGTCTTGAGTTTTTCGAACCGCCCGCGCATCGGCTTGGTCAAGTGCTTGATTTTGGCGTCGCGAAACCCCAGCACGACCGCTGCGTAGCCGTGGCGCTCGGGCAACTTGCGCTCGATGACCGAACATGGGCCCGCCTCGACGACCGTAACCGGCACGGAGCGCCCGTCGTCCGTGAAAACGTTGGTCATGCCGATCTTGCGGCCGATGATCTGCTTCATCGCTTCAGGCCTTCAACTCGATGTCGACGCCCGCCGGCAAGTCGAGATGCATCAGGGCGTCCATGGTCTTCGATCCGGCTTGCAGAATATCGATCAGCCGCTTATGGGTGCGGATCTCGAAGTGCTCCCGGCTCTTCTTGTCGACGTGCGGCGACCGCAACACGCAGGTGCGGTTGATCTCAGTCGGCAGGGGCACGGGCCCGCTGACGAACGCACCGGTCCGTTTGGCGGTCTCGACGATCCGCTCCGCCGATTGATCCAATATCTTGTGATCGTAGGCGCGCAAGCGGATACGGATCTTTTGTTTAGGCACTTCCTACCCGCTCCTGACGCGGCGCGGCTGCGTTCCCGATGCCGAGCTGCGTCATTCCGTCACCTTGGTGACGACGCCGGCGCCGACGGTGCGGCCGCCCTCGCGGATGGCAAAGCGCAGGCCTTCCTCGCACGCGATCGGCGTTATCAACTCCACGCTGATCCGCACGTTGTCGCCCGG
>JALYUR010000104.1 GCA_030853635.1 Vulcanimicrobiota bacterium
TCCGGCAACATCCGGCTGATGGTGGCGCAGGAAGGCCTTGCCACGATGAAAGTCGACTCCCAAGACGTGTTGCCGCCGCCTTCTGGGAACCACTACTTCACGACCGACGACAAGGGACTCGCGATCACCCGCACGGTGCAGCAAGTGATCGCCATCGTGAAGCCGTTCTTCCCCGATGGGATCAACGGCAACATCCAATAAGAACCCGAAACGCTGACAACGGCGGTCCGCAGTGCGCGGGCCGCTTTTTTTATGCGGCGTCAGCGCCGCGCGCCGACAGCACCTCGTAACCGCGCCGCTGCAGATCCCACAAGATGAACCATAATGCCAGGGCACCGCACCCGAGATAGATGACGGCCGTGATCGGCTGTCCGAAGATCAGCTTGCCTATGCCGAAGAGCGTGAAGTAGACGAGCGCGCAGCCGGCGACCCAATCCAACAAACTCAAGGCGAGATTCCGTTCGGTGCTCGCCTCCGGTGCCAGCGCCGCTACGGGCGCCCAGCCGAATCGGCCGGGCTGCACCCGGCGGTAAAAGGCGACGAGCGTGGGAAGCGGCGTCGGCGCCGTGAGCAAAGTGACGCTCAGCCATGCGATCGTAGACAGGCCGACCGTCCATAACATCAGGTGCGCAAATCCGAGGGGGCTTGACGCATCGACCAAGCCGAAGCGCTCGATCACCGTCGAGACGACGAAAGAAGCGCACAGCGCCGCCAATTCGCTCCAGGCGTTGATGCGCCACCAGTACCACCGCAAGATGAAGACCAGACCGGCGCCCGCTCCGAAGGCCAGCAGATACTGCCACGCTCCGGAGACCGAGTCCATGTGCGCCGTCGCGTACGCCGAGAGCAGCATCAACCCGATCGTAGCGATGCGCGAGGCCGACACGTAATGATGCTGGTCGCGGTCCTTGACCAAGAAGCGGCGGTAAAGGTCGTTGACGACGTACGATGCGCCCAGATTGAGCTGAGTTCCGATGGTCGACATATACGCGGCCAAAAAGCCCGCCATCATCAGTCCGCGCAGCCAGGCCGGCAGGTAGTCGATCATGACCGCCACGTAACCCAGCTCGGGGTCGACCTTGCCACTGTTCGGGTCGACGACGCCGTGCGGATAAAGCACGAGCGAGGCCAGCGCGACGATTATCCAAGGCCACGGCCGCAACGCGTAATGCGCGATGTTGAACCAAAGCGTCGCCAGCAAGCCGTGGCGCTCGTTTTTGGCCGCGAAGATGCGCTGGGCCACGTACCCGCCGCCGCCCGGCTCCGCCCCCGGGTAAGACGATGCCCACCACTGCACACCGACGTAGACTAAGAACGTCATCAGCGGCATCCACGCGCTCCCCAGCGGCGGCACGAACGACAGGATGGAGTCCGCGCTTCCCGGCTGAGCATGACGGGCGAGGTCTATCGTGGCCAGTTTCGCGCGCAGGCCGTGCATGCCGCCAGCCGCGGCCACGGCTGCCGCGGCGAGCACTACGGCCATGGTCATCTTCACGGCGAACTGCAGAAGATCGGTGACCAGTACGCCCCACAAGCCGCCGACCGCCGTGTAGACGGCCGTCAGCGAAAGACACACCCCGATCGCCTCGTATTTCGGGATGCCAAGGCTGAGCGCCAAGATCTTGGCGATGGCGAGGTTGACCCAGCCCATGATTATCGTGTTGACCGCCAGGCCGAGGTAGGCCGCGCGAAAACCGCGCAAGATCGCCGCACCCTTGCCGGCGTAGCGCACTTCGGCGAACTCGACGTCGGTTAGGACGCCTGCCCGCCGCCACAGGGCTGCGAAAAAAAACACGGTCAGCATGCCGCTCATGACCATGTTCCACCACAGCCAATTCCCGGCGATGCCGTTTTTTGCTACGAGCCCCGTGACGGCCAGCGGCGTGTCGGCGGCAAACGTCGTGGCAACCATCGACGTGCCCGCAAGCCACCAAGGCACGTCGCGGCCCGACAAAAAGAAGGCGCTCAGGCTCTTGCCCCCGCGCTTTGCAAACGACAAACCGATGGCGACGTTGATGGCGAAGAAGGCGACGATCGTCACCCAGTCGGCCGGCGTCAAACGCATGCGCGCGGCTTCTAGCTTGCGTCGGTCGGACCCGTCACGGCGGTGTTATGCGCGCGGCTCCCGCATAATTAGCCTCGCTGCCCGGCCGGTGTCAGGGATGGTGGGCATGCGCGCCAAAGACGTCAGCTTATGCGTTGGACGGCGCTGAGCTGCGCTTTGCTGTTTGCGCTGACGATCTCGCCGGCGCGCGCCGACGACCGCTTGCGCGTGCTGCCGGAGCCGCGCGAAGTCAGCGGCTACGCCGCCGCAGGCCTGCGCTTGAACAGCGGTTTGACCATAGCGTACCGGGGCGTGTCTGCCGATGCTGCGGCGAACGCGCAAATCGGCCGGCGCTGGGCGGTGATCGGTGTGACGGTTGGCGCGCCGCGGCCCACTGAATGGACCGGCCCGGCGCAGGTCGTCGTAAGCGGCTTGAGCGCAGCCAATCGCTATCTGCGTGCCCGGCTGGGCTCGGAAGGTTACGTGCTGCTGGCCGATCCGCACGGAGTTCGTATTCAAGCAGAGGGATCGGCCGGCCGCTTTTACGGATTGATGACGCTTTGCCAGTTGCCGCGCCATGACCGTAGTGGTTGGCGGCTGCCCAGCGTGAAGATCGTCGACTGGCCGGCTTTGCGCTGGCGCGGGCTTTCTGATGACATCTCACGCGGCCCGATTCCGACCATCGAGTTCTTCGAAGACCGCATCCGCACGCTGGCCGCTTTCAAGGCCAACCTGTACTCGCCTTACATGGAGCACGTTTTCTTCACGGCTGGCGACCCGCTGCCGGCTCCGCCCGATGCGCTGGATGCCGCTCAACTGCGCGATCTATCCCGCTACGCCGCCCTATTTCACATCACGCTCATGCCCGAGCAAGAGACGCTAGGTCACATGCATCATGCACTGGCGATGCAGCAGTACGCAGCTTTAGCCGAGGTCCCAAACGGCGCGGTGCTGTCGCCCGCAGTCCCCCAGTCCGCCGAGTACGCGGGTCGGCTCGTGCGAGCCGAAGCAGCCGCCGTGACGAGCCGGACTCCATTTTTCCATATCGGCGGCGACGAGCCGTTCGAGCTGGGCACCGGCAAAGCGCGCGAACTGTTGGGGCGCAGCGGTCCCGCCAAGTTGTACGCCGACTACTTCGCGCCCATCTGGGCCGACGTGCAAGCTGCGGGCATGCGCCCCGTCATCTGGGGCGACTTCCTGCTGGCTCATCCCGAGGCCATCCCGCTTTTGCCCAAAGACGTCGTGATCGCCAACTGGCATTACGGCGCTCAGCGGTCCTTCGAACGGTTCCTGCAGCCGTTCGCGCGCGCCGGTCTGGAGCAGTTCGTTTCGCCCGGCGATTCCAATTGGGGAGAGATCTATCCCGACATCTCCGCGGCGGTCGGCAACACCGGCCGTTATATAGCCGACGGGCAGCGGACCAGGGGCGTGATCGGCGTCTTGGACACCGTGTGGAACGACGACGGCGAGACGCTTTTCAATGCCACGTGGTATCCGGTTCTTTACGGCGTGGCAGCCGGCTGGCAATTCGGGTTTGCCGACGAGCGGCGCTTTCACGACCGCTTCGCATGGAGCTTCTTCGGTACCGACGGCGACCGGTTAACGCGCGACATCGACGACCTGCGCCAGGCGAATACCGACCTCACTACCACTCCTTCGGACGCATCCGATTATCAGTTCT
>JALYUR010000127.1 GCA_030853635.1 Vulcanimicrobiota bacterium
GCGCCCGCTGCTCAGCTCTTGAGTTCGAGCGTTACGGTCGCGCCCTCATTGGTGGTTGGCGCAGTGGACGTGATCCGCACGGAGACGTTGCCGCCGCTTGCGGTGTTGACTGAGACTTGCTGTGAAAAGCGGCCGCCGGCGTCGGCTACCAAGTCGGCGGTGTAGGTGCCTTGGGTGACTGGAAATATTCCGCCGAGCACGTAGGTCGGAATGGCGACGATGTGAACCTTGGAGTTCGGCAAGGTCGTCCCGGTTATCGTGAATGTACTTCCGATCGTAGCACCCGCCGCCGGCGTCAGGTTAGAAATGTAATTCTTGACGACGCTCGTACCCGACGTGAACGACCAGCTGCGATCGAACGCTGTGCCCCCGGCCGACTTACCGGACACATGCACCGTGTGTTTTTCGGCGGCCAACGGGTAGGCCGGCGAAAACAAAAAGTTGTTCGCCGAGATCGCGGTCGTGTTGGACACGTCCCGACCGTCGAGCGTGATCTTGACGCTGTTGGGGTCCACCGGCTCGCTGAAAGAACCTGACACCGAAGGGCTGCGCGCAGCAACGACCGCATCGGTACCGGGCTTGAGATCCGTCAGGCTGACCGTAGATGCCGGCGCCGGGTTGGCCGCCGTGCCGCCGCTCAGCGATACGTTGACGGTGCGCGTTCCATTGTTGTAGTCGACGGTCGCGCCGAGCGCCTGAGACACGAAGCGCAGCGGGACCAAGGTGCGCGCGCCGATGAGGAAAGGAGGCACGTCGACCGTCTGGGTGCTGCCGTTGACCGAAGCGGCGGTCGAGCCGATCTTCAACGTGATGTTCCGCCCATTGCCGGTAGCGTTGATCGTGCCCTTGTCATAAACCACGCTGGCCCCGAGCTTTTCAAAAACGCCGCGCAACGGCACGAACACCCGGCCGCCGCGCTCGACCGGCGGCTGATCGAACTGGACTTGACTCCCGTTGACGTTTATCGTGACCCCCGCGGCGCTTGCCGCGCCGCTGCCCGTTAAGCCGAACGCGATCGCCAATGCGCTCGCCAGCACTGCAGCACATACCTTAAGACGAGTACTCATAAAAATGCCCTCCCTTGACGTCGTATGAAACGCGAACGGGATTATAAACGTCGCGCCCGAAGGTTGACCGTCCTGCGGCTTCTTACGTAGCGCTCGCACGGCGCAGGGCCGGCTGAGCGGACGGTCCCCAAGCCGCTTTGCGCGCGGCTGGCCGCACCTACCATAAATCCATCGACCGTCTCGGTCTCGGCTTCTAGCGCCCCGGACCGCTCGGACGCCGTCTTTTTCGTGAAGGAGATCACACAGTGTCTACGATGCAACTGCGCCCCTTCGGCGCGGCCTCCGATATCAAGGACGCTCGGCTTGCCGAGCTTGGCCGCAACCGGGTCGCCTGGGCCGCTCAAAGCATGCCCGTGCTGCAGGCGATCCGAGAGCGCTTTGCGGCCAGCCGCCCGTTCGAGGGGCTGCGCATCGGTGGGTGCCTGCACGTTACGACGGAGACCGCCAACCTGATGATCGCACTGGCAGCGGGCGGCGCCGAGATCGCGCTGTGCGCGAGCAACCCGCTGTCGACGCAGGATGACGTGGCCGCTACGTTGGCCTTGGATCACGCGATGCGCGTCTACGCAGTCAAGGGGGAGGACCACCCGCGTTATTACTCTCACATCGAAGCCGTCATCGCATGCGAGCCGCACATGACCATGGACGACGGCTGCGACCTCGTGTCTACGCTGCTGACGAAGTTTCCCGAGAAGTTGAGCAATGTGATCGGAGGCACGGAGGAGACGACTACCGGCGTCATCCGGCTGCGCAGCATGCAAAAGGCGGGAGCGCTCAAGTTCCCGATCGTCGCGGTCAACGATGCCCTGACCAAGCATCTCTTCGACAACCGCTACGGCACGGGCCAGTCGACTTTAGACGGCATCGTTCGAGCCACCAACGTCTTGCTCGCCGGCAAGTCGATAGTCGTCGCGGGGTTCGGCTGGTGCGGACGAGGCATAGCGCAACGTGCGCGCGGCATGGGCGCCCAAGTGATCGTCACCGAGATCGATGCGACCAAAGCATTGGAAGCCGCGATGGAAGGATTCGCCGTCATGCCCATGAGCGAGGCCGCTTCGCGGGGTGACATCTTCATCACGGTCACGGGCAACACCCAAGTGCTGCGCGAAGAGCATTTCGCCGTCATGAAAAACGGCGCTTTGGTGGCTAACAGCGGCCACTTCAACGTGGAGATCGACATAGCGGCGCTCGACCGCCTCGCCGAAGGAGAAAAGACCAGACCGCGCGAGTTCGTGGAGCAGTACCAGCTGGGCGACGGACGCACGATCTGCCTGCTGGGCGAGGGCAGGCTCATAAATCTCGCTGCCGCCGAGGGCCATCCGGCTGCGGTGATGGACATGTCGTTTGCGAACCAAGCGCTTTCGGCGGAATACTTGGCGCGCAACAGAGGCACCCTCGGCGCCGAAGTCATCCCGGTCCCCCCGGAAATCGACGAAGAGGTAGCGCGGCTGAAGCTCGCGGCCCTCGGGGTCTCGATCGATGCGTTGACCAAGACGCAGCAAAAATATCTGGCGTCCTGGGACGAGGGAACGTAGAGCCGCCGGCCCGTAGTCTAAAGCGCCCGCCGCGGTTTGCGCAATCGGCCGTCAAGTCAAGTGGAGAAAAATGATGCCCTACAAGCGGTTGTTCACATCGGAAAGCGTGACCGAAGGTCACCCGGACAAGGTCGCCGATCAAATCTCCGATGGCGTGCTCGATGCCATTTTGGCAGAAGATCCGAACGGCCGGGTCGCGGTCGAGACCTTCGTCATTACGGGTCAGGTCCACATCGCCGGTGAGATCTCGACTTCGTGCTACATAGACATCCCCAAAGTCGTGCGCCAGACGCTGCGAGACATCGGTTACACTCGGGCGAAATACGGGTTCGACGCGGACACCTGCGGCATCTCGGTCTCGATCGACGAGCAGTCGCCCGATATCGCTCAAGGCGTCGATCGCGCGCTGGAAGTCAAAGAGGGCGGCCTGCGGGCCAAGTCCGATCTGGAAGCCATCGGCGCAGGCGATCAAGGCATGATGTTCGGCTTCGCCTGCCGCGAAACCGAAGAGCTGATGCCGCTGCCGATCGTGCTCGCGCACCGGCTCAGCCGCACGCTATCGGCTGCGCGCAAGAACAAAGTACTCGATTTCTTGCGTCCAGACGGCAAGTCGCAGGTCACGGTGGAGTACGACGGCTATAAGCCGGTAAGGGTGGATACCGTAGTGGTCTCCGCGCACCATGCGGACGGCTACGACATCGGCGTCATCCGCGAGAACATCCAAAAACACGTCATCGAGCTTGCGGTGGACGGTCACATTGACGAGCAAACTAAGATTTACGTCAACCCGACCGGCCGCTTCGTGATCGGCGGTCCTTTGGGCGACGCGGGTCTGACGGGTCGAAAGATCATCGCCGACACTTACGGGGGAATGGCGCGTCACGGAGGCGGCGCCTTTTCCGGCAAGGATCCGACCAAAGTGGACCGCTCCGCAGCCTACGCCGCGCGTTATGTCGCCAAGAACGTCGTGGCCTCGGGCCTCGCCGACCGCTGCGAGATTCAAGTGGCGTACGCGATCGGCGTCGCTAAGCCGGTCTCGGTTGCGGTAGAAACCTTCGGCACGAGCCGCATCGATGAAGAACGGCTAGCCGCGCTTATCGCCGACCACTTCGATCTGCGCCCGGGCGCCATCATCGAGAAATTCGATCTACGCCGTCCGATATACCGCCAAACGGCGGCTTACGGCCATTTCGGCCGCCCCGATTTGGATCTCCCTTGGGAGAAGATGGACATGGCTCTTGCGCTGCGGGATGCGGCCGGCATCAAGTTGGACGAGGAGAAATTCCCGCAGCCCGTCTTCACATAATGACGGGCAGAGCCCGCTTCCTCGCCGCCTGCGCCGGGCGGCCAGTGGACCGCGTGCCGGTTTGGATGATGCGCCAGGCGGGGCGCTATCTGCCCGAGTACCGCGCCGTCCGCGAAAAAGTCGACTTCCTCAGCTTGTGCAAGACGCCGGACCTCGCGGTCGAGGTGTCTTTGCAGCCACTGCGGCGCTTCGGCATGGACGCCTGCATCGTTTTCTCGGATATCTTGGTGCCGGTGGAGGCCATGGGAGCGCCGGTCGAGTTCGGGGACGGCGGCCCGCATCTGAGCGCGCCCATCCGGACGATGGCGGACATCCGCAAGCTGCGCGTCCCCGATCCTCAGGAGCGGATGCCTTTCGTACTCGAGACGTTGCATAAGCTGCGCCGTGCGCTGGGCGAAGACGCTGCGCTCGTCGGGTTCGTCGGTGCTCCCTTTACCCTGGCGTCTTATCTAATAGAAGGGGGTAGCTCAAAGAACTTCGCGCTTACCAAAGCGCTCATGTACTCGGACCCGCTGACCTTCCATGCACTGCTGTCCAAGCTGGCCGAGACGATTTCGCTGTACGCAGCGGCCCAGGCATCGGCCGGGGCGGATGCGGTCCAGATCTTCGACACCTGGGCCGGCGAACTCGATTGCCCAGCGTACGAAGAATTCGCGCTGCCGTATCAGGCGGCGGTCGCGGATCGCATTCACGCGCGGGGACTGCCGGCTATCGTGTTCGTGAACGGCTGCGCCGGAAAGCTAAAGCAGCTGGCGGCCAGCGGATGCGATGTTCTAAGCATCGACTGGCGGGTCGGGCTCGGTCGCGTGCGAGCGGAACTCGGTGACGACGTCACGCTACAAGGGAACGTCGACCCGTGCGCGCTGCTCGCCACGCCGCAAGCGGTCAGCGACGCTGCTCGAACGGCGCTGGACGCGGCCGGCGGCCGCGGCCACATCCTCAATCTGGGCCACGGCATCTTGCCGCCCACGTCGATCGAGTGCGCGCGCGCCTTCGTCGAGGCACCTCGGGCGCAAGCCGTACCGGCATGAGGGGTCAACGCACGCCGGCCTCGGACGGCCGACGAGCGGGCGTGCTTCTGCTTCAGCTGGGAGGTCCGCAAAACCAAGCCGATGTCAGGCCGTTTTTGTATAACTTTTTCGTCGACCTCATCCCGGAGAACATTCCGGTGCCGCGGGTTATGGTAAAACCGCTGGCGTTTATTTTCTCGCTCATGCGTGCTCCCTATTCGCGCAGGCTCTACGCTTCGATCGGCGGCGGTTCGCCGTTGCGGCAGCAGACCGACTTGCAGGCGCAGGCGCTGAGCAGCGAGCTGCGCCGCCGCGGAAAGACCACGCCGGTGTACGTCGCCATGCGCAATTGGAAGCCATATACGCGCGAAGCGCTCGCACGAGCCCGCGCCGATGGAGTGGGGCGGCTCATCGCGTTGCCGCTGTATCCGCAATACTCGTATTCGACGACCAGGTCGAGCGTTAACGAATTGCGGCGCGCGCTGAGCGAGATGAGTCCGGGGCCCGCGCTGACAGTGGTCGACGGCTACTGCGACGACCCCAAGTACATCGCCGCGCTCGTAACCTTGACGCGGCGCTATCTCAGGGACTTTTGCACCGAGGCTCAAGCCGTGCACCTGATTTTTTCGGCGCACGGGCTGCCGCTCAAGTACATTGACCGCGGCGATCCGTACCTAGAGCAGGTAAAGAAGACGGTCGCCGCCGTCGTGGCTGCGCTCGATCATCCCGGTCCTAATCACCTGTCGTTTCAAAGCCGGTTGGGCCCGGAGAAGTGGCTGGCCCCGGCATCGGATCAGCTTATCGCGCAGCTGGGCGACGGGGGTGCCCAAGCGCTGTGCATCGTGCCGATCGCCTTCGTCAGCGAGCACGTGGAGACGCTGAACGAAATCGACATCCAATATGCTGACATCGCACGGCGCCACGGCGTTATCGAGTTCAAGCGCGTGTGCACCCTGAGAAGCCATCCGGATTTTATCGGCTGCTTGGCCGACCAGGTCGAACGCTGCCTAGAGGCGGGAGAAAAGTTCGTATCGGCGCCGGCCTGAGCGACGCGGCCGCGATGGTCGATGTCGCGATCGTCGGCGCCGGGGTATCCGGTCTAGCCTGCGCGCTGCGGCTGAGCGAGCGCGGCTTGAGCGTGCGGGTGTTTGAAGCCGCGGCGCAGGCGGGCGGCTGCGTGCGGACGATCCGCCGCGGAGCTTACATCGCCGACGTCGGTCCGCAGACTTTTGCGATGTCGCAGCCGTTGCGCGAACTCGTGCAATCACTGGGTCTGGCCGAGCGCCTGATCGAAGTGGACCGCTCTGACGCTAGAGCGTATCTGTTCCACCACGGCCAACTCGTCGCCGCGCCGGGTTCGCCCGCAGGCTTGGTCTCATCCCCGCTGCTGTCGGTCAGCGCCAAGCTGCGCTTAGGCCGGGAGCCGTTCGTCCCCGCGCGCAAAGCAGAGGCTGACGAATCGATCGCGGCGTTCGTCGAGCGCCGCGCGGGCCGCGACATCGTCACGACGTTCGTCGACCCGATCGTTTCCGGCATCTTTGCCGGTGATCCGGCGACCTTGTCCGTCCAAAGCGTCTTCCCGGCTCTGGTCGCGATGGAAAAGAGCCATGGCAGCGTTCTGCGCGGTGCGGCCGCAATGTTGGGGCCGAGCTCCCGGCGGCCCAAGGGCGGTGCGGTCGCAGGCTTTCGCGGCGGCAACGACGCGCTTGCGCTCGGCCTGCTCTCACGGCTCTCGGGCCAAGTGCGTCTGGATTCGCCCGTTGCGGCGCTTGACCGCAGCGGCGAGGCTTATGCTTTGAGCGTTGGCGGCAAGGCCCCACAGTCGGTAATCGCTCGGCGGGTCGTGTTAGCTTGCCCCGCCCCGGTTTCAGCGGATCTCTTGCAGCCGCTGTCCCCCCAGGTTGCGGCGGAGCTGCGCGCGATCGACTATCCACCGGTCGTCCAGGTCGCTTTGGCCTATCCGCGCGCGGCGATCGGCGTGCGCATGGACGGCTTCGGCTTTCTAGTCTCGCGCCGCGCGGGTTTGCGCATTTTGGGCGCGGTTTGGAACTCAGCGCTGTACGACGATCGGGTCCCACCCGCTGAGGCGCTCGTCACGGCCGTGCTCGGCGGCGTCACCGACCGGCAGGTCAACGACGAAGACGACGACGCCCTCGCCCGGAGCGCGCATGACGACCTAACCCGGGCGATGCGCATAGGCGGCGCGTTGCCACGCGTGGTCACGGTATATCGCTGGCCCGCCGCTATCCCGCAGTACGCCTTAGGACATCAAGCTCGCTTAGACCGAATCGCAGCGGGCCTCGCACTGTTGCCGGACGTGACCTTGTGCAGCAATTATCTGCGCGGGGCGTCGGTGCCGGAGTGCATCCGCCAAGCGACCGCCCTCGCCGCCGGCCTATAGTGTGATGCGGCCCGCAGCCACGCCCCGCGAGCTAAAGCTATCATAAGGAGATGCGCAGCCTGCACCCGATGGCGCTTGTCGCCGGGATTTTTGCCATCTTGGGCGCGGTCGAAGCGGCGATCGACATTTTTCAGCTGTTGATGCAGGTTTATGCTGCGCGCAGCTGGGGGCCCGGCTTGGCCGCCCAAGCAGTGCCGATCGCGACGGTGCTGCTCGCCGCAGCGACGCTGGTACTCGTACGTCGTTATTTCCAAGCCTGCCCGATCCTGAAGGAAGCCAGCCGCGCGGCCCAGACCGGCGGCCGAGGCTCGCGCTAAAGGGCACACGGCTCGGGTGCAAAACGTATCCGCGCAAACCACTGCGGCCGGCTGGCTGTCAGCGCGTACGGGAGAAAGCGAAATGGGTCGAAGCGTGTTGTTGGGGGCTTTTGTCTGCGTCGTGGGTTACGTCTTTTACGCGATGTATCCCGACATGGTGCGCTACATCAAGATGAAGCAGATGTGAAGGCGGCGAGCTAGCGGCTCTGGGGCCTTAAAAGCGCGGCAGGGTGCACGCCGGGGCCGGTGATCATACGGCCGCGGACGCATGCGCCAGGCGTTTGTTGCGCATGCCCTCATCCAAGCGCTCGAGCCAGCGTTCCATCCCGTCGCCGTTGCGGGCCGAAACCTCCACGATGGGCAGGCCCGGATGGACTTGCATGATGTTCGCGCGCGCGGCCGCGTGGTCGAATTCAACTGCGCCGGCGAGATCGATCTTTGTGATCAGCGCAAGGTGCGAAGTGTGGAATGCCAGCGGGTACTTGAGCGGCTTGTCCTCACCCTCGGTCACCGAGAACAGCACCACGCGCAGGTCCTCCGCCAGATCGTATTCCGCTGGGCAGATCAAGTTGCCGACGTTTTCGATGCACAGCAAATCCAAGTCGGCGATATTCCAACCTGCCAGCGCCTTTTCGACCATCAAAGCGTCCAGCCGGCACTCCGCGCCGGTTGAGATCTGGCGCACCGGTGCGCCGCTGCGGGCAAGCCGGGTGGCGTCGTTGTCGGTAGCCTGATCGCCGACCAGGGCGGCGACTCGGTGGCGCGCTTGCATGCGCCGCAAAGTTTCTTCAAGCAGCGTCGTCTTGCCGGACCCTGGGCTCGAGAGCAAATTGATCGCATAAACGCCAGCGCGCGCAAAACGCTCGCGAAGATCCCGTGCGAGCGCGTCGTTTTTGGCCAGGATGTCTTGCTCGACTTCGATCACCCTATCAGTCATCGGGAACCTCCAGGGAGACTAACTGCAATTCCCGACCGCGCACCACCTCTGCGCTCGGCTCTCCGCATTGCGGGCAGTGCAGATTTGGGCCTCCGCTCAGCGTCCGCTCGGCTTGGCACGGGCGGCAATAGATAGCCAAGGGGACGCGCTCGATCTGTAGTCGCGAGCCGGCAGCTACAGTGCTAGCGGTCGCTAACTCCCAGGCGAACACTAGGGCGTCTTCGACGATTCCGGTCAGCGCGCCGATGCGCAGGTGCACCGTATTGATCCGAGTGATGCCCCGGCGCGCTGCTTCCTCGCTCAAGCCGTCGACCAAACTCAACGCGACCGAGACTTCATGCACGACGGCTCTCCAAAGTCATGACGCCGTCATGCGCCGAGCCGCTACAGCCGCCCTCTCGAGTGTCCGATTGAGAGCTGCTGAAACTCGTGCTTGCGCGACCGGCGCCCGCCCGGGATTAAAAAAAAACTCCTAGAGGGATTCTCGCGCCGGCCTGCTATATTCGACTGGCATAACGGTTGACGGCACACTTTAGAAGGCGGTTTCAGCAATGGCGACAGTTGCACCAACCGACCCACTCGTTAGCGTTCTTTGGATCAATGCAGGCCTAAGTTGCGATGGTGACTCGGTCGCGTTGACTGCGGCGATGCAGCCGAGCATCGAGGAGATCGCGCTTGGGGTGCTGCCTGGTCTGCCCAGGGTTAAGTTCCACTGGCCGCTCATCGACGTCAACAGCGGCGCAGAGTTCTTGAAAGCGTTTTTCGACGCCGCCGACGGCAAACTCGATCCGTTCGTGCTCGTCGTCGAAGGTTCGATTCCCAACGAAGCGATCAAGGACGAAGGCTACTGGTGCGGGTTTGGCAACAATCCGGAGACCGGCCAGCCGATGACCACGAGCGAGTGGTTGGATCGTCTTGCGCCCAAGGCATTGGCGGTCATGGCCGTTGGAACGTGCGCTACCTACGGCGGCATCCACGCGATGGCCGGCAACCCGACCGGCGCCATGGGGGTCCCAGACTATCTCGGCTGGGATTGGCGTTCGAAGGCGGGCATCCCGATCATCTGCGTCCCCGGCTGCCCGATTCAACCGGATAACCTGTCGGAGACTATTCTGTATCTGCTGTGGCAAGCCGCCGGCAAAGCGCCCATGATTCCGCTAGACGACGCATTGCGTCCGACGTGGCTTTTCGGCGCGACGGTGCACGAAGGCTGCGATCGTGCCGGTTATTACGAGCAGGGTGATTTCGCGACCGAATACGGATCGCCCAAATGCATCGTCAAGCTGGGCTGCTGGGGACCGGTCGTCAAGTGCAACGTTCCCAAGCGCGGCTGGATGGGCGGCATCGGCGGGTGCCCGAACGTCGGCGGGATCTGCATCGGGTGCACGATGCCTGGCTTCCCCGACAAGTTCATGCCGTTCATGGACGAGCCGCCAGGCGCCAGAGTGTCCTCCAATGCGATCGGCCTCTACGGAGGTCTCATGAGAACCCTACGTTCGTTCACGAACAGGACCGTCGACAAGGAACCGAAGTGGAGACACAGAGGTAAGGAGTTGACCACCGGTTACAGGCCCATTTGGTAAAGCGCGCGCCGCAACGGAGTATTGAAGATGGCCATTAAGGACCTTCCGAGCAAAAGCCAGCAGACGTCGAGCAACAGGCTCGTCGAGATGGCCTGGGACCCGATCACGCGGATCGTCGGCAGTCTTGGGATCTACACGAAGATCGATTTCAAAGACCGGGTCGTGGCCGAATGTAACGCTACGTCGGCGATCTTCCGCGGCTACAGCATTTTCATGAAAGGCAAAGATCCCCGCGACGCGCACTTCATCACCAGCCGCATCTGCGGTATTTGCGGCGATAATCACTGCACTTGCTCCGTGTACGCCCAAAACATGGCGTATGGCGTAAGGCCGCCGCATCTCGCCGAATGGATCATCAATCTCGGCGAAGCCGCCGAGTTCATGTTCGATCACAACATCTTCCAAGAGAATCTAGTGGGCGTCGATTTCTGCGAAAAGATGATCAAAGACACCAACCCCGGGGTTTTGGCCAAAGCGGAGCAGACGCCGGCGCCCCACGCCGCCGAGCACGGCTATCGGACGATCGCGGACATAATGCGCGCGTTCAACCCGTTCGAGGGCGACTTCTATCGCGAGGCGCTGCAGACCAGCCGTTACACGCGCGAGATGTTTTGCCTGATGGAAGGGCGGCACGTTCACCCCTCGACGCTTTATCCGGGCGGGGTGGGCACGGTGGCCTCGGTGCAGATCTTTACCGATTACATGACGCGTCTCATGCGTTACATCGAGTGGCTCAAGCGCGCCGTTCCGTTGCACGACGATCTCTTCGACTTCATGTACGAGGCCCTGCCAGGCTACGAGCATGTAGGCGAGCGGCGCATCCTCTTAGGGTGCTGGGGATGCTTCAACGACCCGGATGCCTGTAACTTCGACTACCGCGACATGACGAGCTGGGGCCGCAAGATGTTCGTGACTCCGGGTGTCGTCGTCGACGGCAAGCTCGTCACGAACGATCTGGTCAAGATTAATCTTGGGATACGCATCTTGCTGGGTCACTCGTACTATAAGGACTGGGACGGTCAAGAGACGTTCGTCTCGCACGATCCGCTGGGCAATCCGGTCGACCGCCGCCACCCGTGGAACATGCACACCCTGCCGGCGCCGAAGAAGCGCGATTTCGGGGGCGAATACAGTTGGGTCATGTCACCGCGTTGGTACGACGGCAAGGACTACCTGGCGCTGGACACCGGCGGCGGGGCGATCGCGCGCCTGTGGTCGACGGCATTGTCTGGTCTGGTGGACATCGGCTACATTAAGGCGACCGGCACGAGCGTCAAGATCAATTTTCCCAAGACTTTAGCTCGGCCTGAAGCGTCGTTCGAGTGGAAGATACCCAAGTGGAGCAACACGATCGAGCGCGACCGGGCGCGCACTTACTTTCAGGCCTACGCCGCCGCGTGCGCACTGCACTTCCTCGACAAGGCGCTCGAAGAGATCCGCGCCGGACACACCAAGACGTGGGAGCCGTTCACCGTTCCTGAAAATGCGATCGGTTGCGGCTTCACCGAAGCGGTCCGCGGGGTTCTCTCACACCACATGGTCATACGCGACCGGAAGATCGCCAACTACCATCCCTGGCCGCCGACTCCGTGGAACGGAAACCCGCGTGACATCTACGGCACGCCGGGCCCGTACGAAGACGCGGTCCAAGGCTCGCCGATCTTCGAAGAGAACGGGCCGGAGAATTTCAAAGGCATCGACATCATGCGCACCGTTCGCAGCTTCGACCCGTGCTTGCCCTGCGGCGTGCACATGTACCTAGGCGAAGGGAAGGTGCTCGAGCAGATCCACACGCCCATGGCGTATCCATCGAGCTAACAACCCGCAAGGAGACCAATGATAAGCGCCATGCCGGGCGGTAATGGAGCGTCGCCCAGCAGGTCGGCGCCCGTCGAGCACGACCTGCGCGCCATGAGCGAGCGGGTCGACGCCCTTTTGCGTGAACTGCAAGCGTGCGCCAATCCGGTGCAAGCCGGCGCCAAAGCCGAAGAGCTGGTGAGCACGCTAGTCAAGTTGTACGGCGAAGGCCTTTCGCGCATATTAGCGATCGTGGACGAGCACGCAGGCGAGGCTGGGCAGCGCGTCTTCGATCGGCTGTGCGCCGACGACTTCGTCGCGAGTCTGCTCATCCTGCATGATTTGCATCCCCTGGGCACCGAGGAGCGCATCGAAAAGGCGCTCGCGAGCGTCCGTACCTACCTGCACTCGCACGAAGGGGACGTGGAGCTATTGCGCGTCGAGGAAGGCGTGGCTTACCTACGGATGGCAGGCAGCTGCAACGGTTGCCCTTCGTCGGCCGAGACGATGAAGCTCGCGATCGAAAAAGCAGTCTATGCGGCGGCGCCGGAAGTAACGACAATTCGCGCCGAAGGCGTACGCGACCGGGCGAGCGTGCAGCGCAAAGCGAGCGATTGGGTTTCGCTCGACGGCTTTCCGCAGCTCGAGTCCAGCGGTATCGCGCCCGCCGAGGTGCAGGGCACTCCGGTGCTGTTCTTGAGGATGGGCGACACGCTTTACGCGTATCGCAACCAATGCCCGCGTTGCCTGTCCGGTCTGAGCGGCGCGGCCTTGGACTGGCCGCTGTTGGCGTGTCGCTCCTGCGGCCAGGAATACGATGTCGTCAAAGCCGGTCGTGCGCCGCAAGCCGACGTGTACTTGGAGCCCTTCCCGCTCGTCCGCGATGCGGGCCGGGTCCAACTCGCGATTCCCGTAACGGTGTGAGGCGGTCCGCATGGCACAGACCGAGCGCCCAAGCAACGGTTTCGGGAAGCTGGCGCGGCTTGTAAGCAGCCGGCCGTCAGCGGTCGCGGCAGGCGAGCGCTGTGAGTTCTGCGCCGTGCCGATCTCGCAAAGTCATTCCCATCTCGTCGACGTAAACGAGCGCCGTCTGTTGTGCGCGTGCCGCCCATGCTATCTGCTGTTCACGCCTCTCGGAGCGGCTCAAGGCCGCTACAAGGCCGTGCCGGATCGCTACGTGCATCTGTCGGACGTGGCTTTGACCGCCGCCCAGTGGGACGACCTTCAGATCCCGATCAACTTGGCGTTCCTGTTCTACAACAGCTCCGCTGCAAAGACGGT
>JALYUR010000142.1 GCA_030853635.1 Vulcanimicrobiota bacterium
TCCACGTCCTGCTCGATAAGCATGGCGCTGAAGACACGCTGGAGTATCAGCTCGCCCGTGTTCAGCTCGCCGGCGCTGCGCCGATAAATGTCGATGCGCTGGACCAACCGGTTCCGGAGCCCGGTTCTAATTTCTCCGCCGAGCAGACGCAATCAACAGCAGACAAGAACGCGACCAAGGTCCAAGACGTCATGCAGTTCGGTCGCCAACGTTTTATCATCGGCGCGGCGGAGTCAAAAGCCGCGGTAGCGGCGCAGCGCGTCGTCCGCACTTGTAACGTCGAGACGCCTCCCGTCAAACCCTGAACAGTTCCGCTAGAGCGCCGCGCGTACCCAGCTCGGCAAA
Organism: Vulcanimicrobiota bacterium; assembly: GCA_030853635.1. Classification (GTDB taxonomy): domain Bacteria; phylum Vulcanimicrobiota; class Vulcanimicrobiia; order Eremiobacterales; family Eremiobacteraceae; genus Mawsoniella. Next base: position 346 of record JALYUR010000142.1, read on the forward strand.
ACTGCGCCGGGGCGAGGTACTGGTACGCTTGGCCGCGCATTACGCCGACGCGGGTACAGCGCTCGAGTTTGAAGATGCGTTTCAACTGCTGATCGCAGTCATGCTGTCCGCCCAGTCCACGGACGCCCGCGTGAATCGAATCACGCCCGAACTGTTCGGGGCCTATCCGACGCCGCAGGCCCTCGGGGCGGCTTCGCCGGAGCGCGTCGAGCAGTACATCCGAACGTGCGGCTTGTTTCGCACCAAGGCGAAAAACATCGTTGCGGCGGCACGAGCGCTGGTCGAAAACCACGGCGCCAAGGTGCCGCCCACGTTGGACGAGCTCACCGCTTTGCCCGGCGTGGGGCGCAAGACGGCGAACGTAGTCTTGGCCGTTGCTTTCGGCGCGGACGCGATTGCCGTCGACACGCATGTTTTCCGCGTCGCTAACCGGCTAGGGCTGGTGCGCTCCAAAACACCGGCCGACACGGAGCGGCGCCTTATGAAAGTCGTGCCTAAAGCTTCGTGGTCGCACGCCCATCACTGGCTTATCCATCACGGCCGAGCAGTGTGTCTGGCGCGCAGTCCCCGGTGTGCCGCTTGCTTCTTGGCCGACCTTTGCCCGTCCGCCAAACATTTTCTGACGCTTTACGCGCGGCGCGCGCGCGGCCGGTTGGTTAAGCTCCGGCGCTATGCGCCGAGATGAAAAAGCGCGGGTTGAACGCCGCTTTAGCGACGATGCTGCGCAGCGCTCTGCGCCGGTCCAGCGTGCCAAGCCCGTAACCGATCGCGCGGCTTGCATAGTACGGGTTGCGCGCCGCCAATTCGACGACTAAATCGAAGAGACGCGCGCTCTTGGCAAAGTTCTTGAGAACGCGCCCCGCCGACAGGTAACCGCCGGCGATCGACTTCCAGTCGCGCTCGTGCGAGGCGAGCACGTGGCGCGTCGCCTTAGCGGCCCGCAGCGCCTGCATGGCCGCCCTGCCGGCGCTTTGGCCCGAGACCAGCGCGGTGAAGATGCCCTCCCCGGTCAGTGGATCAACGAGCGACGCTGCGTCGCCGGCCAGCAGGGCTCCGTCGAATACCGTGGGGCGCCCGGCGGTCGACACCGGCAAGGGCCACCCCGTCGGCCTAGCAGACGCTTTGGCAGCGGCGAAGCGGTTTGCCAACCCTGGCGCCAAAGCGATGAACTCCTCTAAAATGTCGCGCAGCCGTCGACCGGTGCGGCGCAACTCGCCCATGTAAATGCCCACTCCTACGTTGGCACGCCTGGGACCGAGCGGGAAAACCCAGCCATAGCCGGGCAGCAGCGCGCGGCTATAATAGTATATCTCTAGCTTGTCGCTCAGCCCGTCCACGTTGTCGTAATAGCCGCGCAACGCATAACCTATGTGGCGCACCGGGTTTGGACGAATGCCCAGTGATCGCGCTACCGCGGAGTGCGCTCCGTCCGCGCCGATGACGACCTTTGCGTTTATGCGTTGGCAGGCGCCCCGATCGCTCAGCTCGACGCCGCAGGCGACGCCCTTATCGAAGATGACGTTGGTCACGGCGGTGCCCTCGCGCAACCGTGCGCCGGCGCGCTGCGCGGCGCGCGCGATCTCCGCATCCAAGCGCTGGCGCGGCACCACCCAAGACGCTAGCGGGGCCCCTTGAGGATCGGGGGGCGGATCGGCGGCGAACATTCCGCCGCCCGGGCCGCAGATCAGACCGCCGTAAGTGCTCGCGGCGCTGCCTCCGAACGATTCCAGGCGGACGCCCATATCTTCGAGGATGCGGACCGCGTGGGGGGTGACGCCGTCACCGCAGGCCTTGTCGCGCGGAAAGTGCGACCGCTCGAGCACGATGACGTCGGCGCCGGCCGCGGCCAAGACATGGGCGGCCGCGCTGCCGGCTGGGCCCGCTCCCGCGATGACTACGTCAGCGGCCATCGATGATTCGTCGAATCTCGTAAACCGCCGCGCCCAGTTCGTCGGTCGTGTTGTAAAAATGCGGAGCGATGCGGATGCCGGCGCCGGGACGCTGATCGACGATAAATCTCCGCCGGATGAGCTCTTGCGTTACCAACTTGGAGTCAGGCACGTCCACCGTCACGTGGCCGCCGCGCCGTTGCGCCTCGAGCGGCGAGTTGATGGTCAGGCCTTCGGCCAATGCGCGATCGATCAGCCACTGAGTCAGTTCCTGGTTCCGCCGATGGATGGCGGTTACACCGACTTCGGCGATTATCTCAAGGCCGCTCGTCGCGGCATACAGCGCCGCCGGGTTAGGAGTGCCCCCGGCGTAACGCCAGGCGTCGTCGGCGAGCTCCATGCCGGTCATGTCGAAATCGAAGGGCCGCTTATGCGAGAACCATCCGACTAGGGTCGGCGGCGGAAGCCGCTTCGACAACTCCGGCCGGACATACATGAACGCGGCGCCCGGACCGCCGCAAAGCCATTTCAGGCAACCGCCTACGGCAGCGTCGACGTCTAGGCAGACCACATCTACCGGAACGACCCCGACGGACTGATAGACGTCAAGGAACACGAGCGCGCCGACGCGGTGTGCCTTTTCGACGATGGCAGCGACGTCTTGCAAGTAGCTCGACTTATATAGTACGTGGCTTATCGGAACGACGAGCGTCTGCTCGTCGATCGCCTCGCACATCGCTTGGGTGTCGACCGTTATGCCGTCGGCGCTGCGCACCAGTTCCACGCGGGCGCCGCGCCGGCGCTGAGCGGTCCAGGCATAGTGCACTGTGGGAAACTCAAGCTCGCTGTACACGACCTTATTGCGCGGTCCGGAGAAATCCAGACACGAGATCAGAATCGCCTGCGCGATCGAGACGTTCTGCTGCAGCATGACCGAACCGACCGGCGCGTTGAGCAGCTTGCCGATCGACGCCGCGGTGCGCTCGACCAGCGGAATCCATCGCTCCCAAGCGACGACACCGAGCGTCTGCCAGTCGTCGGCATACTCCGACAGGCGGGCGCGCGTCTTTGCCGGCATCGCGCCCAGGGAGTTGCTGATCAGGTAAGTGCACGTCGAAAGGATAGGAAACTCGCCGCGCCGGTCAAGCAGGGTGGCGCTTTGCACTGACATCGAGCGCGCCTTCGCGGAGCCGGCCCACGCTCCCGCCGATTTCATAAGGCACCGCACTCACCGCAGCAGCAGTTGTACCTTGTCACGGGACGGCTAGCGGCCACTTGTTCGCCTTTTGTCACACCCCCTCTGGTAGGATGGCCTCGGAGGCTGTCATATGAGGAAAGTGCGGGCGGCGACAGGTGCGGGCAGCGACGTTAGATTATACAGCGAGTCGATGCGCAGCCGAATCGGGCTGAGCGCGGGCGCCCACCATAGGGGGCTCTTACGCTCGGTCGTTATTCAGATGCCCGCTGTTTTGTGGACCGTCGATACGGATCTCAGATTTACTTCCTGCACCGGCGAAGCTGTCGAAGCGATCGGCCTCAAGCCCAAGGACATCGTGGGGCTGAGCATCGCTGAATTTTTCGGCAATCGGGACCCGCGCTACTACCGGGCCGTCGCTCACAAGCGCGCCCTGGGCGGCGAGACGGTGAGTTATGACAGCGAATACGGCGGCCATTTCTTTCGCAGCAATCTGAAGCCGTTGTGCGACCGAGATCGCATCGTCGGGGCGGTGGGCGTCGGGCTGGATGTCACAGAGAGCAGGCTTAAGGAAGAACGCCAAGCGTTTCTAGCCCATCGCGACAGTCTCACGCGCTTGCCGAACCGGACCTTGCTAGCCGACAGGCTAGCGCTGACGATCTCGCGCGCCCAACGTGATGGTAAAGTGGCGGCGATCGTTTTCGTCGACTTGGACAACTTCAAGTCGATAAACGACCGCTTCGGTCATGCGGTGGGCGACGAGATCCTCAAGGCGGTAGCGACCCGCTTGGCGGCTTGCTTGCGCAGTTACGATACGGTGTCGCGCACCGGCGGCGACGAATTCGTCGTCGTCGCGTCCGACCTGCCGCAAGCCGGGGATGCCGAGCTCATTTTGAACAAGATCAGGGATGCGTTTGGCCAACCGTTCGTCATCGACGGCCAAGACGTGGGCGCCAGCGCGAGCCTTGGATTGAGTCTGTTCCCGGCCGACGGGGCCGATCCCGAGGAACTCATACGCAACGCCGACAGGGCCATGTATCGCGACAAGCGAGCCGGCCAGAAAAAGCCTGGGGTGACTTAGCCTGCCCGGCCGGTTCTGTCCGTGCGCAGCGCCACGAGCGTACGTTCGCCCGTAACCGATGCGGCAGCGTACTCGTAACCGATCAGGTCGGGCCTGTTTCGCTGGGAAAAACCCAGTCCACGCCGAAGCACTCAGGCCTAGACTGGACGGCTAAAGCAGGTGCCCTTTCGCTTCCTCGGCTCGCTAATCCGATTCGACCCTCGCCAGATCTGGACTGACGAACCGTGGCTGCGGTGCCTGCTGCCTGAGCGGTTCATGCCCGAGTGCCTTGACGGCGACTCAGATCGAGTCGCCGAAACGGCGGAAGCGGCTGAAGATCCGTAGACCGCTTCGAAGCGGGGCCGCTCTAGCCGGCTTCTTCCAGCGCCACGCCGGCGGCTATGCGAGTAGCGATTTCGACGCGCGAGCGCAAACCGCACTTGGTCAAAATATTCGCGATATGATATTCGACGGTTCGGCCGCTGATATGGAGCAGCGTTCCGATCTCTTTGTTGGTCTTGCCGTTGGCCACGAGCAACGCGACCGAGTTCTCCCGCGCGCTCAACGCACCCTCGGCGTGGCGATGCCGGCCCGGCCGGAACCCGTGCGCCCGCGCGAGTTGCCGGGCACGGTCTGCCGCTTTTACCGCTTCCATCGAATCGAATGATTCGATGACGCTCGTGAACAGCTCGCGATCGCCGCGGGCATCGGCAACCGCGAGCAAGAGCTGGGCCTTTGAGAATGGATCTTGGTCGGCCTCGGCGGCTAATAGCAGCTTCTCACACGCGGTTGAGACATCGTCTTCGATCAGTTTGACATAACCCTCCGCCTGGTGCAGCAGATGGCCCGCGACCGACCAGCCCTCCGACTCGGCGTATCGCAGCGACTCAAAAGCGCGAAGTGCCGGATCGCGCCGCCTCAGCGCCCACGCGACCCGAATCGTGCCTACCAGTGCACGCAGCTCGTACACTTCGTAACTTCGATGGGGGACGACGGCGGCCGCAGCCGATGCGTAGAAGCCGAGCGCTTTCTCATAGTCTTCATGCAGTTCGGCGGCATAGCCGGCGGTGAACTGCAGAGCGCCGTTCCAGGAGTCCTGTACGTTTGATTCACCGGCGTCGTTTAGCACTCGCTCGGTGTTTTGTTGGTCCCCTAGCATCGCGTAGAGGAAGGCTTGCAGGCAGAGCGCCTGGCACAGAAACGCGCCGTTGTTCTCGTCGATCTTTTCAGCCGCGGCCAAAGTTAGGCCGAGCGCTTCGCGCAGGCGACCTTTATTGGCGGCGACTTCAGCGAGATTCGACATCAGTACCGCTTGGACCGACTTGGATTTCGGGCCGGGCACTTCTAGCCCGCAGCGGCACCACTGCTCGAATTTCTGATGATCTTCTAGCATGTCGTACAGGTAGCACAGCTTCGTGCAGCAGTTGGCGAACTCGTCCCCGAGCTGAAGCGCCGACGCCTGGTCTGCGGCGGATTCGACGATGGCGATGCCGTCGGACACCTTACCCAACCGGCCGAGCACGACGCCGAGCCAGCCGCGCAGCCTGATCGGCTCGCGCACGTGCGACTGGGCGTTGCATGCCGCTATGCCGCGCTCTAAGGCGGCCTGGGCCTCGTTTAAGTTACCGCGGCGTTCATGGACGGCTGCCAGCACGTATAGCAGCCGCGGCAAAAGCTCGGGCGCCGCCGACGGTGCTTCACGCATCGCCAATTCGAGGCTCGGCAAGGCGGCCGCGGGGTCTTGCGTGCTGTCCCAAGCGGCTTCGGCGAAACGCGCTCGTGCCAGCGCGCGTAATTGAGCTGGCAGCGCCTCGGCCGTCGCCTCGAACCCGGCCATGGCGCGGCGCGCTTCATGCGCCTTGCCGAGACCGTATAGCGCGGCCGCTATGCCAGCGCGCGCCTCCCAGCGTACATCGCTTTCGGGTTCGGCGCACTCCAAGCAGCGGGAAAACGCGGTGAGAGCTTCCGTCGGTGCGTGGCCATCGAGCCGCTCCCAGGCCATCTTCGCGAACTGACTTGCCGCCTCGCCATACCGCCGCGCGGCCTGCAGATGCAGCGCGCGTTCCCACTGGTCCTGGTTGCCGGCGGCCAGCGCCTCGTGGCAGCCGGCGCGCGTGTTTTCATCGAGCGTTTCGTAACAGGCGTCGCGCAACAGCGCGTTGCGAAAGCTGTAGCCGTCGGCGCTGTGCTTAAAAATGCAGGCATCGACCAGCTCATCCAAACCCCGCCCCAAGTCAGTCGGCGATTGTCTCGATACCTCCGCCAGAGTCGCCGCGCTCAAGCAGCCGCCGTCCACCGCCAGCCAGGCGGCGATGCGGGTCGCGTTGGCCGTCAATTCGCCCAGCCGGTCTTGCAAAGCCCGCCGCAGGTCGCGCGGTATGCTGCCCTGCTTGTCAAAGCCGGCCGCAAGCAGCAGCTGGGCGTACAAGGGATTGCCGGCCGTTTGGGCCTGCAGCGCGGCCAGCGTTTGTTCGTCGAAATCGCGCTCCGGCTCGACCGCCGCTGCGAACGCGCGCAGCTCGGCGGCCGAAAAGCCTTCGATCCTATGCACCGTCGCCAAGCCGGCTTTGACCAGGCGAAAGGCGAGCTCTTCGCCGGCCGCAACCCCGCAGCGGCAAGCCAGCTGCCAGCGCAGCGGCAGGTCCTGGAGCCGATGAATGCAGTAGCTGAGCGCCTCCAAACTCTCCGCACCGGCCCATTGCACGTCGTCGACTTGGACGGTTAACAAGCCGCTGCTTAGCGCGGCCTCGAACGCTTCACGCGCGTACCACAGCCGATCGCTCTCTTTGGCGGCGATGGCGCGCTGGGCTTGGCCATGATCGATGCGGCCATGGCGATACATCTTCTGCACCAGCGCCATGAGCGGCTCGAGCGGCAAGAGCATGGCGTTGGGCAAGCAAGCGACGTAAAAGACGTCGTCTTCCGACCGGCGGCGTGCCTCGGCCAAAAGCCTGGATTTGCCGATGCCCGCCTCGCCGAGCACGACTGAAGCTGGCCGCACATCATCGCGAAGGGCTGTCATCAATGCAGCCCGACCGACGAACAGCTCCGATGGCCGGTCGACGGCCTCATGCTTAAGACTAGGGGCTTCCCTAGTGAACGGCATGTGCGCGCTCGCTTATGCTAACAGTGGAGTAGTTGGGCTCTTCCCTTGTTAGAATGTGAGGCTCGGCGATGAAGGTCATGGCGCGACTCAGTCTACTCGGTGTTCTCGCTGGAGGCGTAGCGCTAAGCGCTTGTGGCAACGTGCCGACGAGTATTCCTCAAATGGCGAACCATGGATCGCCACAGAGCAGTATCCCAAAAATTCCTGCGACCGTTTCTCGATCTGTGCAAAGCTGGATTCCCAAGATTCCTGCGGCTCCCGTGCCAATCAAAGATCAGGTACCGAAGCTGCCAGCGTCTAGGTCACCCGTACCACCGCTCTAACGCTTTGCCCGCCGTTTGACAAGCATCCTTTAAACTGAAGCAGGCCGCGTTTCAATGTGACGCGGCCTGTTGTTGCTTATTCCGATTAGCCCTACTAGCGTGTAGCTTTAACCGCTCCCGTTCGAGCGCGCCGCGTCAGCGGGCGGCCGACCGCCGAAACGGAATGACGTTGCACGGACCATCAGGGCGGCCGGCCTCCGCTAGCGCCGGCGGCAGCGGCACCTCGATCGCCAGGTCCGATAGGCTCGACTGCACGAGACGAGCCGACATTTCTTCCAGCGTCCGTATGACGGAGCTGATCGTTCGCAGCTGTTCGCTGATTTGGTCGTTCACTTGGATTCCTTTCGGTGCGTGACTTCCTTCCGACGCTAGCATTGTAACGTAGCGCTTGGGGCAAATGCACCGGGTGAATCACTAGTCGCGGCGCGGACATACCGAGGTACACTCCGGTGTTGCCAAGAATGGCGAGCGTTGATGCCATCCGCCAAGAATGGGGCTGCCGCAGAGTTCGCCGAGTTCGTCCGCCGGTGGGGCAGCGACAAGAGCGATCTGCCTTTGGACCGCGCATGTCTGCTCGTATCGGCCGCGTTCGATCCGTCGGTCACGGTCAAGCCGTACGAGGCCATGCTCGATGCGCTCGCCGCCCGCGCGGTCGCCACGGCGGTCGACCGGTCTGACCCCTACGCTCTGATGGCCGCCGTCTTGCGCACCCTGTTCGTCGTCGGCGAGTTTCGGCCCAACGATCGCCATTACCACGACCCCAGGAACAGTTTGCTGTCCAGCGTGTTAGACAGGCGTATCGGCATCCCGATCACTCTATCGATCGTGACTATGGAAGTGAGCCGGCGCGCCGGCGTGGCGCTTCAAGGCATAGGCTTGCCCGGTCATTTCGTCGTCCGCTTTCCCGATCCGACGAGCCGGCTGTACATCGACGTCTTCGACGGGGGACGCGTAATCGATGTCGACCAGTGCGTGGCTCTGGTGGAAAGACTTTATCGCGGGCGGCTCACTTGGCGGGACGAATATCTAGACCCGGTTCCCGCGTCCGCGATTCTTAAGCGGGTGCTGCTCAATCTCAAGAACGCACTCAGTCAAGCCAAGAACTACGCCGCCGCGCTGACCGCAATCGGCTTGCAGCTCACCCTTGATCCGGACGATCCAACCGAGCTGCGCGACCGCGGCATTTTGTTCGCGCGCCTGCACCGCTACGAGCGCGCGATCGCCGACCTCGAGGAGTACCTGCAGCGGCTTCCCGACGCCGGCGACGGCGAGCACATACGCAACACGGTCCACTATTTGCGCCAAGCGAATAATTTGTAGGCGCCCATGGCTGAGTTCTTGCGTCGACGCGAGGCTTTCGTCGCCAAGATCGGCGATGCGGTCGCCGTGTTTCCCAGCGCGCCGCGTTCGATCAGGTCGCACGACACCGAACACGAATATCGTCAGGACAGCGACTTCTTTTTCTTGAGCGGCTTCGAAGAGCCCGACAGCGTGCTCGTCTTAGCGCCCAACCATGCCACGCTTAAGAGCGTGCTGTTCGTGCGGCCGCGCGATGCCGAGCGCGAGCGATGGGAGGGCCAGCGCGCCGGAGTGGAAGGGGCTGCGAGCCGGTGCCTGGTCGATGCGGCATACCCGATCGACGAATTGGAAGAGCGGCTGCCCGAACTGCTCTCCTCAGCGGACACGCTCTACTATGCATTTGGCGACAACGACAGCTTCAACCAGCGCATGCTCCTTGAGCTCAGGCGCTACCACGCCGAACGTGCCCGCACGGACCGCGGACCGATCGTCGTCGCGGATCCGAGCCCGATACTGCACGAGCTGCGCGTCAAGAAGTCGCCGGCCGATGTAGCGGCTTTGCGCCGCGCGGTCGACATTTCGCGCGCAGGCCATGTGGCCGCCATGCGCCACGCGCGCCCAGGCATGCGCGAGTACGAGATCGAGGCGATCATCGAGTACACGTTCTTGCGGCTTGGCGCGCAGTCGGTCGCTTATCCGTCGATCGTGGGGAGCGGGCCCAACGCGACGATTCTGCACTACAACAGCAATCGTGAAATCGTCCCCGACGGAAGCCTCGTTCTCGTCGACGCCGGTGCCGAAGCCGATTACTTCTGCGGCGATATCACGCGGACGTGGCCGATCAGCGGCAGGTTCAGCGCCGAACAGCGCGCGGTTTACGAGATCGTGCTCGAAGCCCAAACGCGCGCCATCGAAATGTGCCGCCCGGGAACGCGCATCAGCCGCACGGTCGCGTTTGAGTCCCAAGACGGACTGGTCAACGACAGCTTTCACGCAGTCGCCGTCAAGACCATCGTCGAGGGCCTGCTCGATTTAGGTCTGCTGGAAGGCTCGTTGGAAGAGAACATAGAGCGCAAGACTTATGACAAGTACTACATGCACGGCACCGGACACTGGCTGGGCATGGACACCCACGACGTCGGCTACTACCGCGCGCAGGGAGCTTGGCGCCCGCTCGAGGCCGGCATGGTGTTGACCGTCGAGCCCGGCATCTACATTGCGCAGGATGCGGACGTCCCGCAAGGCTTTCGCGGCATCGGCGTTCGCATCGAGGACGATGTCATCGTAACCGAAAGCGGCTGCGATGTCTTGTCCGTCGGCACGCCTAAGACGATCTCGGAGATCGAGGACACGATCGCCCGAGCGCGTGCCGACGACCGCGCGCTCATCGCTTGAGCGCGGCGCTGGCCGCCGTCATGCCCAAGGTCATCGAATGGCGCCGGGACATCCATCGAAATCCCGAACTGGGGTTTGAAGAACACCGCACGAGCGCGCTCGTAGAGACGGAGTTGCGCCGCGCCGGCATCAAGACCACGCGGGTTGCGCGGACGGGCATCGTAGGAGTGCTGGAGGGCGCCACTCCCGGCAAGACCATCGCTCTGCGCGCCGACATGGATGCTTTGCCGGTCGAAGAGCGCAGCGGCGAACCCTTCAGCTCGCAAGTGAGCGGCGCGATGCACGCCTGCGGTCACGACGCGCATACGGCCATGCTGCTCGGCGCGGCGGTTTCGTTAGCCGCCGAGCGCGACGGCTTGCGCGGCACGCGCAAGTTTTTTTTTCAACCCGCTGAGGAAGGGCCCGGCGGCGCAAAACCGATGATCGACGCGGGCGTCATGCGCTCCCCGCGCGTGGATGCCGTCGCGATGATCCATGTGTCGCCGGCGTATTCGGCCGGCGTGGTGGGCCTGCGCGCCGGGCCGATGACGGCGTCGTGCGACGATTTCGACATCGAGATCTTCGGCCGCGGCGGACACGGCGCATACCCGCACTCGGGCGTCGACACCGTGCCCGTAGCCGCCGAGATCGTCGGGGCGCTGCAACGCGTCGTCAGCCGGGAAATCGATCCGTTAGCCGCCGTCGTCGTCAGCATTGGAACCGTTGCGGCGGGCTATCGGCGCAACGTCACGGCCGATCGCGCCGTGTTGGGCGGCACATTCCGCTGTTTGGATGAGGCGGTCCGGGCGACGATTCCGCAGCGCATCGAACGAATCGTCGCCGGCATCTGTAAAGCGCATCGCGCTTCATACAAGTTCACGCTGGAGCCCGGCTATCCGTCGGTGTTCAACGATCCGGCGCTCGTCGATGAAGTCGAGCGCATCGCCCGTCAGACGCCGGAGATACCAGCGGTCGTGCGCATAGCGGCACCGACCATGGGAGCCGAGGACTTCGCCTACTTCGCGGCCGAAGCGCCCGGCTGTTACGCGCGGCTGGGAGTCGGCCGACCGGGCGCAACCGACGAACCGATGCTTCACTCCCCGGACTTCCGGCTGGACGAATCGGCGCTCCCGGTGGGCGTCGCGCTGCTGCGCGCCATCGCCACGCATCTCGGCTAGCGTGCCGAGCGGACGCGTCGCCGGGCGGTTGCGCGCTGGCGCGGCGCTGGTGCTCGCGCTGTCGGCAGCCGCGTGCACAAAGGTGACCCTGAGCGGCGGCCCGGCGGCCGGCCGGCCCGCGGCGCTGCATGGGGTACTGCGGGTCGGCGCCTATGAGGATCTCGACAGCCTGAACCCGCTCGTTTCTTTGCAGTCATTCGTGGGCGACGTCGCCGAGATGGTATTTTCAGGACTGCTGCAGTACGACGATCGCGGCAACCTCGTTCCCGACGCCGCCCGGGCCGTTCCCAGCCATCGCAACGGCGGCATCAGCGCCGACGGGCGCACGATCACCTATCACCTGCGCCGCAACCTGTTTTTCTCAGACGGCATACCCCTCACGTCGGCCGACGTGAAGTTCACGTGGCTTCAAATCATGAACCCGCGCAACAACACGCCCAACCGCGTGCCTGCCGACCAAGTCGTATCGATGGAAACGCCCGACGCCGCGACCGTCGTCGTGCACCTGCGGTCCCCGTCCGCCCCGTTCGTCAGCTTGTTCCTCCACACCGGCGCCGCTCCCAACGGCGCCATCTTGCCCAGGCATCTGCTTTGGCGCTATGCAGACCTCAACCGCATTCCGTTCAACGTTCATCCGGTCGGCAGCGGTCCGTTCGTAGTCGTCTCCTGGGAACCGGGAAACCGGCTCCTGCTGCGCGCGAACGCGCGCTATTGGCGCGGAGCGCCGCGCCTCAAAGAGATCGACTACCGCATCATCCCCAACCAAAATACGCTGCTGACCGCATTGCGCAGCCACGAGATAGACCTGTACTACGATGCGCCCGAGACGCAGTATGCGACTTTAAAGGCGACCGCGGGGTACTCGGTAACGCTGACCCCGGGACCGTTTGTGGAGCACGTCCGCTTCAATTGCCGGCGGCCGGCGCTACGCGACGCGCGCGTCCGCCAGGCCATCGCTTATGCGATCGACTGGCGGCGGCTGGTGAGCGATGTTTATCTGGGCCTCGATGTTCCCGCCATGGCGGACCAGCGCCCAGGCTCGTGGGCCTACGATCCAACCGTCAAGCAGTATCCGCATGATCTCGAGCGCGCCAAGCGCTTGTTCTCGCAAGCTGGTTGGCGGCCCAACGGCGTCGGGTTGTTGGAAAAAGACGGCGAACCGCTGCGGCTGACGATCGTCAGCGTGGCGGGCGTCAGCACCAGGCAAAAGGCCGAACAGGTCATGCAGCAAGACTTGCGTGCGGTCGGGGTGGATTTGAACATCCGCAATTACCCGGCCAATGAAATATTTGCGACTTACGCGGGCGACGGCATCTTGACGCGCGGCCGCTTCGACTTGGCGCTCGTCGCGCTTAACGTCGAGCCCGACCCCGATGACACGATCAACTTCGGCCCGGGCGAATTGCCGCCCAAGGGTCAAAACCGCTCGTTCTACGTCGATGCCGAGATCGGCCGGTGGCAACGCGCTGCGAACGCGCACTACGAGCGCCCGGTGCGCAAGGCGTACTACCGGCTCATTCAGCGGCGGATCCACGACGCTTTGCCCATCCACGGCATCGTGTGGACCTCGACGATCGACGCGTTGAGCACCGATCTGCACGGCTTTCGGCCTGGCTCGCCGGTGAGCGATTTCTGGAACGCTTACGAGTGGAGCATCTGATAGAGGTCTTGGCGCGGACAGCCGATCAGCGAGCCGCCAGTGCGGGCAACTCCAACGCCTCCAAGTACTTTTCCGCATCCATCGCCGCGCGGCAGCCCAAGCCGGCCGCGGTCACGGCTTGGCGATACCTGGTGTCCTGCACGTCGCCGGCTACGAAGACGTTGGGCCGGCTCGTCCGCACGCCGTCGGGCGACACGACGTAACCCGCCGCGTCTAAAGCCAGCTGGCCGCGAAATATCTCGGTATTGGGCCGGTGGCCGATGGCAACGAACACGCCGTCGCAGGCAAGCTCGCTGAGCTGGCCGCCGCTCGTGTCGCGCAGGCGCACGCCGGTTACCGCCCCGTCGCCCAGGATTTCATCGACGGCGCAATTCCATCTGAAGGATATCTTAGGACTGGCGAAAGCGCGCTGCTGCATGACCTTGGAAGCACGCAGGCTGTCGCGCCGGTGCACGACAGTCACGCTTTGGCCGAAGCGCGTCAAGAAAATCGCCTCTTCCATCGCGGTGTCGCCGCCGCCGACGACGACTATCCGCTTGTCTTTGAAAAAAGCGCCGTCGCAGGTGGCGCACGTGGACACTCCGCGGCCGCGCAGGCGCGCTTCGCCCGGCAGACCCAGCCAGATCGCCGAAGCGCCGGTCGCGACGATCGCCGCGTGGGCGCCATATTCGGCTTCATGCGACCACACGCGCACAACGTCCCCACTGAAGTCGACTGCTGTGACATCGACATTGCGGATGTCCGCGCCGAAGCGCGCGGCCTGAGCCAAAAACCTCTCCATCAGCTCCGGGCCCATGATGCCTTCGACGAAGCCCGGATAGTTCTCGACTTCGGTCGTCAGCATTAGCTGACCGCCGTAAAGGCCTCCGGCGAAAAGCAACGGCGCCAACGCGGCACGCGCGGCGTAGACGGCTGCGGTCAGGCCCGCCGGCCCCGAACCGATGATGATCAGCTTGCGGTCATCAGCGCTGCTAGCTTCGGGCATTGAGCCAAGGTATTCTTGCGCTCGTCAGGGTAGCCTCTGCGCCCATGGCCACCGGCAGCAACCTCAGCGCGGACGATCTTTTCGCTGCGGTCGGCAACACGCCGCTGATCCGCCTGACCAAGCTCTCAAAGGCGTTGGGCCGCACGATCGCCGGCAAGGCGGAGTTCCTCAACCCCGGCGGTTCGGTGAAGGATCGCGCCGCGAAGTTCATCATCGAAGACGCAGAGCGGCGCGGCCTTTTACAGCCCGGCGGCACAATCGTCGAGGGCTCCGCCGGCAACACCGGAATCGCGCTTGCGATGTTAGGCAACGCACGCGGCTATCGGTGCACCATCGTGGTGCCGGACGACCAATCGCCCGAGAAGTTCGCGCTGCTCGCGGCGCTCGGCGCACAAGTGCGCGCCGTGCCCGCGGTGCCCTTTGGCGACGAGCGCAACTACTATCATCAAGCGCGTAAGCTCGCCGAATCCTTACCCGGCGCTTTCTGGGCGAACCAGTTCAACAACACGGCCAACCGGCGCGGCCACTACCAGACGACCGGACCGGAGATCTGGGCCGCATGCGGCGATTCCATATCCGCTTTCGTGGCGTCTGCCGGCACCGGCGGCACGTTGGCCGGAGTCAGCGCCGCGCTCAAGGAGCGCAATCCGAACGTTCGCACCGTCCTGGCAGATCCTATGGGATCGGCGCTGTACTGCTACGTGACAAACGGCTCGCTCGAATTCGAAGGCGATTCCATCGCCGAGGGCATCGGGATCAAACGCATCACCGATAATTTCGAAGGCGCGCTCGTCGACCAAGCCGTCAGGATCGACGATGCGACGATGGTCAACATGGCGCACTTCTTAGCCCACCACGAAGGGCTGCTGCTCGGCGGTTCGGCTGCGCTCAATGTCGCAGCCGCGGCTCGGGTGGCTGCGGGCTTTCCAAGCGGTTCTACGGTCGTGACGGTCCTGTGCGACGGCGGCGCGCGGTCTATGTCGCGCCTATACAACGCGCAATGGCTCGCAGCGGCAGGCCTGCGGCCGCGCGCCGACGATTTGAGCTTCCTATGATGCCTAGCGATGCCTTTAGCGCTGCTGCTACGCGCCAGCGGGCGCCAGGTTTTCGATAGCCGCTCCCGAAGGCGGACTTTGGGATAAATTTCACAAGCTCCGCCGCAAGATGAGACTCGCCCGTGCTGCAATCGCCTTGGACAACGATCGCCGTCTACTTCCTCGTAGCTTTGGCCGTGGCATCGGCGATGGCGGTCGTTCCGGGAATATTCACCAAGAAGCGTCCGACCAAGGGCAAGGATGACCCGTACGAATGCGGCGTCCCGCCCACCTCGGCGCTGGCCGGCCGTTTCCCCGTCCGCTTTTACCTGATCGCCATGCTGTTCGTCGTCTTCGACGTGGAAGCGGCTTCTTTTTATCCGTGGGCCGTGAAGCTGCGAGCGCTCGGCGCATTCGGCTTGCTGGAGATGTTGACGTTCATCATAGTCTTGGGCATCGGTTATGCGTACGTCTGGAAAAAAGGCGGCTTCTCATGGAGATGAGCCCGCATCAGCCGTTCGTCACAACCAAACTAAACGAATTCGTACGCTGGGCGCAGACGTCGGCGATCTGGCCGATGACGATGGGCTTGGCCTGCTGTGCCATCGAGATGATGAGCATCGTGTCGCCGCGCTACGATTCGTCCCGCTTCGGCGCCGAAGTCTTCCGCTCGTCGCCGCGTCAGAGCGATCTGATGATAATCTCCGGGCGCGTCGCTCGAAAGATGCTGCCGGTGCTGCGCCAATTGTACGACCAGATGCCCGACCCGAAATGGGTGATATCGATGGGCGCTTGCGCATCGACCGGCGGCGTGTTCGACAATTACGCCGTGACGCCGGTGGACACGATCCTGCCCGTCGATGTCTACGTTCCCGGCTGCCCGCCGAGCCCCGATGCGCTCATATACGCGCTCATGCAATTGCGCCGCGAGATTGAAGCCGGCGGCAAAGCAAACGTCATGGCGCGCAATGCCTGACAGCGTCGACCAACGCCCCGGCGGCCAAGACTCCGCCGGCCTGAGCGAGCTGATCGCCCGCGCGGCCGGCTCCGGTTTCCTTGAATCCGTGCGTGCCCCCGATGCCGATGAAGTGTCGCTGTTGCCGAGCGCCCTGCTGCCGGCGATCGATTTGCTGAAGCGCGCCGGATACAATCTATTGCTCGACATCGGCGTCACGGACCATCAACCGTTGAGCCCGCGCTTCGAGATCTCGTATCATCTGCTGTCGATGCCGTCGATCAAAGCGACGCCGCACGCCGCGGCTGCAAGATTCCGGTTGCGCGTATTTGCCGCCGACGACGCGCCGGTGATACCGAGCCTATGCGGGGTCTGGCCCAACGCGGATTGGCCGGAACGCGAAGCCTTCGATATGTTCGGCATCGTCTTCGATGGCCACCCAAATCTGCGGCGCATCCTCATGCCGGAGGATTGGGAAGGCTACCCGCTGCGCAAGGACTATCCGCTGCGCGGCTTCGACCGGCGCTTTACCCCTGGCGGCCGGGTGGGGCCGGTGCCCGACGTCAGGACCACCGTATGACGCCAAGCATGAGCACGCTCGAGGCCGATCGCGATCTGATCGTCACTCAAGGCGACGAACGAGACTCTATGGTGTTATCCATGGGGCCCCAGCATCCGAGCACGCACGGCGTGCTGCGGGTGATGCTCAAGCTCGACGGCGAGACGGTCATCGACGCTCAGCCGGAAATCGGCTACCTGCACACCGGTATCGAAAAGCAAGCCGAGAATCTTTTCTGGCAGCAGGCGGTCACGGTCGTGGACCGCGCCGATTACCTGGCTCCGCTTTCCAACAGCCTGTGTTACGTGCTCGCGGCCGAACGGCTGCTGGGCATCGAAGACATACCGGTGCGGGCTCAAGTGCTGCGCGTGATGTTCGCGGAGTTGACGCGCATCGCGAGCCATCTCGTCTGGCTGGGAACCCACGGCATGGACTTGGGCGCCCAGTCGATCTTTATGTACGCGTTCGATATGCGGGAATTGATCCTGCGGATCATGGAGTTCGTCACCGGCGCCCGCATGCATCAATCGTGGTTTCGCATCGGCGGCCTCGCGATCGACGTCCCGGTGGGTTTCCTCGATGAGATCGATGAGTTCTTGCGGGTGTTCCCGGAGCGGCTCGCGGACATGCGCCGGATCCTCGAGCACAACATCATCTTCAGGGACCGGATGGTGGGGGTTGGCCGCATCGGCGCAGAGGACGCAATCGCCTGGGGGCTCACCGGCCCCGCGTTGCGCGCAAGCGGCGTCAACTACGACGTGCGCAAGGCATTCCCGTACAGCGGTTACGAGACGTACGATTTCGACGTGCCGACGCATGATGGCGGCGACTGTTACGGACGGTTCATGGTCCGCCTCGGCGAGATGTTCGAGGCGTGGCGCATCGTCAAGCAGGCGCGCGAGCGTTTCCCCGGCGGTCCGGTGGTGATCGACGACCGCAAGATAGTGCCCCCGCCCAAGACCGAGATCCAGCACTCGATGGAAGCTTTGATCCATCATTTCAAGATCGTGTCGGCCGGCTTCAACGTCCCCGAGGGGCACGTGTACCAGGCGGTCGAGGGGCCGCGCGGCGAGATGGGTTTATACGTCACGAGCGCAGGCGGCAACAAACCCTGGCGCGTTCGCTGGCGCCCCACCTCGTTCTACAACCTGCAAGCGCTCAAACGCCTAGCCGTCGGCAATTTGATCGCCGATGTCGTCGCCATCATCGGCAGCCTGGACCCCGTGTTCGGCGAGGTCGATCGATGAGCCCTAAGCGCGAGCAGCGTGGGCGGGCGCTGATCGAAGAGCATGGAAACGCTCAGGGCGCGCTCATCCCCTTCCTTCAGTACTGTCAGGAAGAAGACGGCTACGTCACGGCGCAGGCGATCTCTGATGCCGCCACGCTCATCGGCATGACGGACGGTCAGGTGGAGTCGATCGCATCATTTTATTCGCTCCTGTTTCAACGCCCGGTCGGCAAGCACATCATCCAGGTCTGCCGCACCCTCTCGTGCATGCTCGGCGGCGCGGACCAGCTGCAAGATCATATCCGCGCCCGGCTCGATGTCCGCAACGGCGAGACGACACCGGACGGCCTGTTCACCTACGAGGAGGTCGAGTGTCTGGCGGCTTGCGACAAAGCGCCCTGCCTTCAGCATAACCTGCAGTATCACTATAACGTGACCGCGGACGGGTTCGACCGGCTGCTCGAGCGCTGGCGCGCCGAACCGTCGACCGTCGCGATGCCCGCGGAGTGACCCCGATTGGCTAGATTCGAACCGGTGCTGACCAAAGGAATCGGCGAGATCGATCTGACCGATATCGACGTCTATGTCAGGTCGGGCGGCTTCAAGGCGCTCGCAAAGGCATTCAAGGAGATGAGCCCCGATGCGATCGTCGCCGAGGTCAGCGCCTCCAATCTGCGCGGCCGCGGCGGAGCGGGCTTTCCGACCGGCAAGAAGTGGGGTTTTTTACCCAAGGACGGCCGTCCGCGCTACCTGGTTTGCAACTGCGACGAGGCCGAGCCCGGCACGTTCAAGGACCACATGTTGTTGGAAAAGACGCCGCTGCTGCTGATCGAGGGGATCATCATCTCGGCCTTTGCTATCAACGCGGCGCATATCGTCGTCTATATCCGCGGCGAATTCTTGGAAGGCTACCGCATATTCGTGCGGGCGTTGGCGGCGGCACGCGCGGCCGGGTTTGTCGGCAACGACATCTTAGGCTCCGGTTACTCCGCGGACATCATCGTGCATCGCGGCGCGGGCGCGTATATCTGCGGCGAAGAGACGGCCATGCTCGAATCGATCGAAGGCAAGCGCGGCGAGCCGCGGCTCAAGCCGCCGTTTCCGGCTAACGCGGGCCTGTACGGGCTGCCCACCGTGGTCAATAATGTGGAGACATTGTGCTGCATTCCGCCGATACTCACGCGTGGAGCCGCATGGTTCGCGGGCATAGGACCGCCGAAATCGCCGGGACCGAAGATCATTTCGGTTAGCGGTCACGTTCAGCGACCGGGCAACTACGAAGTTCCGATGGGCATCGCGGCCGGCGAGCTGCTGCAAGCATACGCAGGCGGTCTGCGGCCGGGCAGAACTCTCAAGGCCATCCAGCCGGGCGGCGGTTCCTCGGCGGCTATCTTCGCGGAAGATCTCGACACGGGCATCGACTACGATTCGCTGGCTGCCAAAAAGACAATGCTCGGATCCGGCGGTTTCGTGGTCATGGACGACACGACGTGCCTCGTGCGCGCGTCGATGACGCTGGTGCAGTTCTTCGAGCACGAGTCCTGCGGTCAGTGCACGCCTTGCCGCGAGGGCGGCCAGTGGGTGCATAGAATGGTGAGGCGGCTGGAAGCCGGTGAAGGATCGATCAAGGATATCGAAATCCTCAACACGATCGACGACACGATCACCGGCACCAACCTCTGCCCGCTGGGCGACTCGATCATGCCTTTCTTGGCCTCGGTGCTGGGGCGCTTCCCCGAGGAGTTTGCCCAGCACGTCACCTCGGCCGGCTGTCCGTTCCGCCACGCGCGCCGCATGGCCGCGGCTTGAGCGCCTTGAAGCCGCCAGGTCCGACCGCTCGCATGGTCGGCATCACGATCGACGGCAATCCGCTGTCGGTGCCGGAGGGCACACTGGTCGTGGAGGCGGCAAAGCTCTTAGGCACCTCCATTCCGGTGTATTGCTACCATCCGAAGATGGACCCGGCGGGACTGTGCCGCATCTGCCTAGTCGAGATCGAGAAGATGCCGAAGCTGCAGATTGCCTGCGCGACGCGCGTGTCGGAGGGCATGGTCGTGCACACGGCCTCGCCGCGCGTCGCCCAAGCGCGCGACGGCGTTTTGGAGTTCTTGCTATTGAACCATCCGCTCGACTGTCCGATCTGCGACAAGGGCGGCGAGTGCGACCTCCAAGATTTCACGATGAGCTACGGTCCGGGAATCAGCCGCCTGACCGAACCCAAATTGCATAAGCCCAAGGCAGTCGATCTGGGGCCGACGATCGTCCTCGACGAGGAGCGCTGTATCTTATGCCGGCGCTGCACGCGCTTCGACGACGAAATAGCCCAAGAGCGCAATCTGGTCGTCATCGAGCGCGGCCACCGGTCGCTCATCGGCACGAGCGACGGCGGGCCGTACACTTCATACTTCTCCGGCAACACGACCGAGATATGTCCGGTGGGAGCGCTCACGAGCAAGGCCTACCGCTTCCGCTCCCGCCCTTGGGATCTCGCGCACGCCGATTCCGTCTGCACCCAATGCTCGGTCGGGTGCAACTACCGCATCGACTCGCGTTTCGGCCGCATCATGCGCACCTTCACGCGCGAGAACCTAGATATCGACGACGGCTGGATTTGCGACCGCGGCAGGTATACTTTCAACTACCTCTACGAGCCGGCGCGGCTGCGCGAGCCGCTGGTTCGGGGTGACGAAGAGCTGCGGCCCGCGGCTGTCGCTGAGGCGCTCGCGCTGTGCGCCGAAAAGCTGCAGGCTGCAGCTCAGACGGGGCGGGTCGGCGTCATCGGTGGCGGACGTCTCTCAGACGAGGAGGCGTTCGCGCTGCAGCGATTCGCGCGCCTCGTTCTGCATACCAACAACATCGACTATCGCGTGCACCAGCAGAAGTTCGCATCGCCCACGCGCTTTGGCGCCAAACTCAGCGACATCGACGACGCTTCGCTCGTGCTTATGTTCGGAGCCTACACGCCGGAGCAAGCCCCTATTTTAGACCTGCGGCTGCGCCGGGCGGTTGCCCGCCGTCATGCGCAGCTCGTATACGTCGGCCCCTACCGGCCCCCGTTTGCGGTGGAAGCTCGCTACGTCGAGTACGCGCCCGGAGCCGTCGCCGACCTGATGGAAAAGCTCGCCGACACCGTCCATAAAGGCCGGACCGACAGCGCCGACGGCTTCGTCGCAGACATCGCGCAGAGCCTCGCTCAAGCGGAGAAGATAATCGCGATTCACAACGGCCGCGACGCCCCGAGTGTCGACGCGTTGGAGAGGCTGCTCGAGACACTCGAAAAGTACAATCACCGCGTCGGCGCGCTGGTCGTGGGCAGCCAAGGCAACGCCCGCGGCGCGGAGGCCGCCGGCTGCGTGCCCAACTTAGGACCCGGCTACGTGCCGGCGCAGGGCGACGAAGGAATGACGACGGCCCAAATGCTCGTCGCCGCGGCCGACGGCCGGCTGGATGCGTTGTACATCGCCGGCGCCAATCCGGCGCTCACTTTCAGCGACGGAGCGCTTGTGCGCCGAGCGCTCGAGCGCGTGCCGTTCCTGATCGTCGCGGACCAAGTTATGACGGAGACAGCGGCGTATGCCGACGTCGTGTTCGCCGCCGCGTCGTTTGCTGAAAAACGCGGTCATGTCACCAATCTAGAAGGCCGCCAACAGCCGTTTTCCCAGGCGGTCGAGCCGCCGGTCCATGTGCTCAGCGACGCCGAGATACTAACCGCGATCGGCTCGCTGATGGACTCAACGCAGGAACTATCCGCTCGTCCCCAAGCGCTGTTCGCCGACCTGGAGCGCGCGCAGAGCGAGGCGGCGGCCAAGCGCGGGACTGAGACTGCGCTCGCGCGGCCCAAAGTCGACCCAGCGCCGGTCGAACCGGTGGCCGCAACCGATGCGCCGGATGGAGCGCTTAGGGTGATCCCGATCCCCCATCTTTACGCCGGCGGGGGTGCGGCAGCCCACGATCCCGGCATCGCGCCGATGCGGCCACGGCCCTTGGCAGTCTTCCACCCCGTCGACGCCCAGCGGCTCCAAATCTCCGGCACCGAGCGTGTGCGGCTGAGCGGCCGAGGCGGCAGCATCGAGACCGACTCGGCGATCGCAAGCCGAGCTCCGGCAGGCGTGGTGCTGGTC
Organism: Vulcanimicrobiota bacterium; assembly: GCA_030853635.1. Lineage (GTDB taxonomy): Bacteria > Vulcanimicrobiota > Vulcanimicrobiia > Eremiobacterales > Eremiobacteraceae > Mawsoniella. The sequence continues at coordinate 22,312 of JALYUR010000142.1, forward strand.
GTGGCCGATATGCCCGAGGCGCCCGTCAACAAGCTGCTGGATGGGACCGGCTTCGGCACCGCCGCCGTGCGCAAGGTCGTCGCGACGGCGCAGCCGGTGGTGGCGGAACAGGTCAGCGCATGAATTCGACCGCTGAGCTGCTGCTGATCGTCGCGATCAAGTCGGCTTTGCTGATTTTCATCGTCGTGACGTCGTTTGCGTACTTGATGCTGGCCGAGCGCAAAGTCCTCGCGTGGTTTCAACTGCGCGTCGGCCCGATTTGGTGCGGGCCGTGGGGCCTTATGCAGCCGGCGGCCGATGCGGTCAAACTCGTGCTCAAAGAAGATCTGACGCCGCGCACGGCCGATCCCGTCATCTACAAGCTGGCACCGGCGATCGCGGCCTTCACCGCCTTGCTGGCATACGCGGTCATTCCTTTCGGCACCCTGCCCGACGGTCGCCCCATCGCCATCGCCAATCCCAATGCCGGCGTCTTGTACCTGCTCGCCGTCGGATCTATCGGCGTTTACGGGATAGCCTTGGGCGGCTGGGCGTCGCAGTCGAAGTGGCCGCTGCTGGGAGCGATCCGCTCGACCGCGCAGATGATCTCGTACGAGCTGGCTATGGGCTTGGCCATAGTCGGCGTGCTGCTGCTGTCGGGAACGACCAATCTCGGCCGGATCGTCGCGGCCCAATCAGCCCACCATCTATGGTACGTCGTTCCGCAGTTCGTCGGCTTTTTGGTGTACGCCGTAACCGCCACGGCGGAGACGAATCGAGCGCCGTTCGATCTGCCGGAAGCGGAGACCGAGTTGGTCGCCGGCTTCCATACCGAATACTCCAGCCTTAGGTTCGGAACTTTCTTCGTCGCAGAGTACATCAACATGATGACGGTTTCGGCCATCGGCACGCTGTTGTTCTTGGGCGGCGGCGACGGGCCGTTCGTCGCAGAGCTGCCGTGGCTGACGGTCGTCTGGTTCTTGGCCAAAGTCGCGCTGCTGCTTTTCATCTTTATCTGGATGCGCGCCACGCTGCCGCGCTTGCGCTACGACCGGCTGATGGCCTTCGGCTGGAAAGTTCTACTGCCGGTGGCCGTGGCGAATCTGCTCGTCACCGCCGCGATCGTCGCCCTCACGCACTAAAGAAGGATAGCAATGTTTCGAGCCGCTTGGGGCATCATCACGGGCATGGCCACGACGCTGAAGTACCTGTTCAAGAAGAAGTCGACGATCGACTATCCGCGCGAGCCGTATCCGCATCCGGAACGATTCCGCGGCGTGCACGAACTGCGCCGCTACGATGACGGCATGGAGCGCTGCATCGGCTGCGAGTTGTGCGCCGTCGCGTGCCCGGCGAATTGCATCACCGTCATCGGCGCGCAGAACGACCCGGCGCATCCCGTCGCGCCCGGCGAGCGCTACGGCTACCGCTACGAGATCGACATGCTGCGCTGCATCTTTTGCGGCTACTGCGAAGAGGCTTGTCCGACCGACGCGATCGTGCTGACGCCTCGCTTCGACATCGCCGACTACACCCGCGACCGCCTGATTTTCGGCAAGGACAAACTGCTCGTCGGCGATCCGTTCAGCCAGCACTTGGCCAACACGGAATCCGCGGCGCAGACGGAAAAAGGCGTCGCCCCTGCCTCCGGAGCGCCCGCTGCTTGATCTTCCTTTACTGGGTGTGCGCGATCGTGCTGGTGTTGTCCGGCATCGGCGTGGTGTCCAGCCGGCAGCCCGTGCACTCCGTCGTAGGGTTGATCGTCAACTTCGCCGCGCTGGCGGTAATGTTTTTGACGCTCTCGGCCGAGTTTTTGGCGATGATCCAGATCATCATCTACGCCGGGGCAATCCTCGTGCTCTTCTTGTTCGTCATCGCGCTGTTGACCGTAAGCCGCGAGCCGATCGAGCGCGGTCCCGGCAGGCTGCAATTTCAAAGCGTTCCGTCGATCGCCGCCGGGACGGTTGCGCTCGGACTGATGGCGATCGGCGTGCACGTCGCATGGTCGCAGTCGGCCGCCAAAGCGCCGCCTGACTTCGGGTCGGTGTCCGTCTTCGGCGTCCAGCTCCTGACGGCGCATCTGTTCGCATTCGAAGCGACTGCGTTCATCCTGCTGGTCGCGATCATAGGCGTCGTCATGATGGCCGGCCGCAAGGAAGTACGGCTTTAAACCGTGCCGCAGATTCCGTTGACCGACTACCTCACGCTGTCGGCAGCTCTCTTTGCGATCGGCGTCGTGGGTTTTTTGGTGCGCCGCAATCCGCTGACCATGCTGATGGCCATCGAGCTGATGTGGAACTCCGGCAATCTGGCGTTTGCGGCTTTTGCCCGCAACTTCGCCGACATGTCCGGCCAAGTGTTCGTCTTCATCGTCATCACGGTTGCGGCGGCCGAAGCGGCCATCGCGCTGGCGATCGTCGTCATGGTGTTCCGGCATCGATCGGACGTCGACGTCGACGACATCTCGGTGCTGAGGGGTTGATGCCTTGAGCGCGGACCTTTCAACAGGCGCCGTCAGCCTCGCGCTGACGGTCTTACTGCTGCCGCTGGTGGGAGCCGCGGTCATAGCCGTATTCGGGCCCTACTTCCACCGCGCCGGCGCGGCCGCCGTCGGCTGCGCGTCGGTGTTTTTGGCATTCGTCGGGACCGTCATGCTCGCTTTTGAGTATTGGCACGGCGGCCAGGCAACTCAGGCGGTGTTGAGCGCGCCGCTGGGAGCCTGGGCACACATCCCGCCGCTGACGATAACGTTCGGTCTGCTCGTGGATCCGCTGGCGCTGGTTTGGATGCTGGTCGTGACCGGAGTCGGCTTTTTGATCCATCTGTACTCGGTCGGCTACATGGCCGAAGCCAAGAATTATCGGACGTTTTTCTCGTACATGAATCTGTTCGTCTTCACGATGCTGCTGCTCGTGATGTCGGACAGCTTCCTGTGGCTGCTCGTCGGCTGGGGCGGCGTGGGGCTGGCGTCATACCTGCTCATCGGCTTCGATTGGGAGCGCCCCGCCGCGGTCTTGGCGGCGCGCAAGGCGCTCATCATGAACGTCATCGGCGACGTCGGAATCATGATCGCCTTGTTCCTCATGTACGCGCACGTGCATAGCGTCTCGTACGCAAACGTCTTCGCTAACGTAACTTCGATAGGGGCTTCGGCGCTCACGTGGATCGGCGTCTGGTTGCTCGTCGGAGCGGTCGCTAAATCCGCGCAGCTACCGCTGCACACGTGGCTTCCGGACGCGATGGAAGGGCCCACGCCGGTAAGCGCACTGATCCACGCCGCCACCATGGTGACGGCCGGCGTATATCTGGTCGCGCGCGCTCACCCGATATACGACCATGCGCCGGTGGCTGCCGGCTTGGTCGCCGCGGTGGGCGCGCTCAGCGCGCTGTTCGCCGCCACCATCGGCTGCGTGCAGTACGACATCAAACGGGTGCTGGCGTATTCGACGATGAGCCAGATCGGTTACATGGTGTTCGCCGTGGGAATCGGCGCTTATTCGGCCGGAGCCTTCCACTTCATCACTCATGCCTTCTTCAAAGCGCTTCTGTTCATGTCGGCCGGCATCGTCATCCACAACCTAGCCGGCGAGCAGGACATCCGCAAGATGGGCGGTCTGGCCAAGAAGATGCCGCTCGCTTTTTGGACTTTCTTGATCGGAACGCTGGCGATCAGCGGCATTCCGCCGTTTGCCGGCTTTTTCTCAAAGGATGCGATCATCGACCAGGCGCAGCGCTTGCATCATCCGGTACTGGGAGCGATGGCGACGCTTGCCGCTTTGCTAACCGCCTTCTACATGTTCAGGCTCTTGCTGCTGACGTTTTTCACGGGGCCGTATCGCGGCGAGGCGCCCATCGACGACGGGGCCGGCGCTTCGATGAAGGTGCCGGTGATCGTGCTGGCGGCTTTGTCGATCGTCGGCGGGTGGCTCGTGTTGCCCGGCCGCGATGCGCTGTCGCCGGCCTTGCAGGCGACCTTCGCCGACATGGCGCGACCTTTGAGCATGGCCGAATTCAGCTGGTTGTCGGCGCTGGCCACTTTGCTGCTCGTCGTGGCCGGCGTGCTGACGGCTTACGCCATCTACGTCGTCCAGCCGTCTGCGCGCCAGTGGGTGCGCAACCGCTTTGGCGCAGCGCGCGCCGAACTGATGAACGCTTACTACGTCGATGCGACGTATCACTGGCTGTTCGAAAGGCCGGCCTACTGGCTGGCCAACACCGCCGCGGCGATCTTGGATCCCGAGATCTTTAGCGGCCTTCCCGGCGACATCGCGCGCGCCGCGACGCGTTTGGGTGAAGTTCCGCGCGCCTGGGAGAGCGGCCAACTGCGCCGCTACGGTCTGTCGATCGCCTTGGGCGTCGTCGCGCTGCTCGTGTACTACATCTTCGCGGCGCACTTTGGCGCAGCTCTGGGAGCGCGCTAGCCGTGCTCATAAATACGGTCATCTTCTTGCCGCTGTTCGCGGCGATCGTTCTGCTCGTCGTGCCGAAGGGCAACCCGGTGGCGCTCAAAGCCATCGCGTTGGCAGGCGCGGTCGGCACGTTCGGCTTGAGCCTGGCATTTCTGGGCATGCCCGCCGGCACGGCGGCGACGCTTTCGGTGCCCTGGATCGGCGGGGCGTTGCCGGCATTTTACCACTTGCGCGTCGACGGCCTGAGCTTGTTCTTCGTGCTGCTGACCACCATCGTAAGCGTCGCGGCGATTTGGGCTGCCTTTTCGTACGCAGACGGCCGCCGGCTGCGTGGATACTTGGCGCTGCTGCTGGCCTTTGAGACCACGCTGCTGGGGCTGCTGACCGCGCGCGATTTGCTCTTGTTTTACGTCTACTGGGACCTGATGCTGATCCCGGTTTTCTTGCTGCTGACGGGTTACACTGACAGCGCGGCGGCGCGCCGAGCGGCGTGGACGTATTTGGTGTACAACGGGGCGGGCGGATTGGTGCTCTTGTTGGGGGTCGTAGGGGTCGTCGCGCAGACGCGCACGTTCGATGTGCTCGGGCACCCGGCTCACTTTGCGCCTTCGGCCGAGCTGTGGCTTTTCGCCGCTTTCGCTTTGGCTTTTCTCGTGAAGACGCCGGTCTTTCCGTTTCACGGCTGGATGCCCGCGACGTACAGCGAGAGCCCGCCGCCGGTCGTGGCCATGGTCGCGGGCGTACAGAGCAAGGCGGGTCTGTATGGTTTTCTCGTCTTCGCGCTGCCGCTTTTCCCGCATGCCGCCCGGACCTTCGCCCCGGCGCTCATAGTGCTGGCGGTGATCAGCGTCATCTACGGAGCCTTCACTGCGCTCGGTCAGCGCGACATGAAGACGCTGGTCGCTTTCTCGTCGCTCTCGCACTTGGGCTTGGTGATTTTGGCGTTCTTCGCATTCGATTTCACCTCGGTCCCAGCCGGCATCTTGATGATCGTCAGCCACGGCCTCATCGCCGCCGCCTTGTTTTTGATGCTGGGCTTTATCGAGGAGCGCACCGGCACGCGCGATCTCGCGGCGTTCGGCGGGCTGGCCACGCGCGCGCCGCGTCTCCAGGCGCTCATGCTGGTCGCGGCGATGGCGGCCTTGGGTCTGCCAGGTCTGTCAGGTTTCGCAGGCGAGTTCTTGATATTCATCGGCTCATGGCAGACCCAACCAGCAGCCACGGCCGTAGCGCTGCTGTCGGTCGTGCTAGCCTGCGTTTACGTCCTGCGGCTCTTTCAAAGTGCGCTGCACGGGCCGCCGGCGGCGCCCGCCGGCGCCGGCCTGAGCGAACTGCGCCCGCGCGAGTTCTGGCTCGTCGTGCCGCTGTTGGCCGGCATTTTCTTCCTTGGAATTTGGCCCGCATGGCTCAACGACCGCACGCCACGAGGTGTCACCCCGGCCACCGCGCTGAGCGACAGCTTACGATGATGACATTTCCGCAGATCGACTACGGCATTTTGGCGCCGCCGATCGTATTGATCGTCACAGGCCTTGTCGTGCTGCTCGTGGATCTTGGGAGCCGCCAAGCTGCGCGCGGGCTGCTTTACGCTATCGGCGTTGCGGGATGCGTCGGCGCCTTTGCGACTTTGCTGCCGCTTTCCGGCCGCGCTGAGACGACGCTGGGCGGAGCCTTTGCAGCCGACCGCTTCTCATGGGGCTTCGACGCGCTGCTGCTGCTGACGTTGGCCGTCACGTTCTTACTGTCATCGCTGCGCCGGGCCGAGGACGGGGGAAGCCCAGGGTCTTACGCCGCTCTGTTGATCTTCTGCACGGTCGGCGGCATGATCATGGCCGGCGCCGCCAATTTGATCGGCATCTTCTTGGGCATTGAGCTGCTGTCGCTTTCGCTATACATCTTGGCCGGAACCGGTTTTCCGCGCCAAGCTTCGCAGGAAGCGGCGCTCAAGTACGTGCTTTTGGGATCGCTAGCCTCCGGATTCTTGATCTTCGGATCTGCGCTGCTTTACGGGTCGGCCGGCAGCATCGCGCTTAGCGATCTGCCAAGGGCGGCGCTGAGCGGGTCGCCGCTGTTCGTGGTGGGATTCGGCCTTTGGCTGGTCGGCGTTGCTTTCAAGCTCGCGCTGTCTCCCTTCCATACCTGGACGCCCGACGTCTACGAAGGTTCGCCGCTGGCCGTCACCGCTTACATGGCCGTCGCCGTCAAAGTGGCGACGTTTTCCGTGCTGGCGCGCTTCGTCTTCACCGTCTTCCCACATGCGACTGGCGCGCTCGTGCCGCTTTGGCTGATCGCTATTTTGTCGATGATGGTCGGCAACTTCGGCGCCATCCGCCAAGACAATCTGAAGCGGCTGCTCGCCTTCTCGAGCATCGCGCAGGCCGGTTACATCCTGCTGGCGCTGTACGGCTTGGGGACTGCCGGGTTGTCGACGATGCTTTTCTATTTGACGGCTTACGGCTTCATGAACTTGGGCGCGTTCGCGACGATCTCACTGTTGGGCGACGGCGGCGAAGACTACGCGCACATCGCCGCATACCGGGGGTTGTTCTTCCGGCGGCCTTGGGTGGCGGCTTGGATGACCGTTTTCTTCGCATCGCTGGCAGGCATACCGGCGACCGCCGGCTTCATCGGTAAGGTATTGTTGCTGGAGCAGGCGCTGAGCGGCGGCGCTTGGGGCATCGCGCTCGCCGCCGCACTCGTCCTCGGCACGCTAGTGTCGTTTTACGTCTACTTCAAGGTCATCTTCGCGATGATGTCGCCCACCGGGGACGAGGTCCCGGCGCGCGCCGGCAATTCCGCCGTTTCCTGGGTGGCCATCGGCGTCGGGCTGGCAGGCGTGATGGTCCTCGGCGTGCTGCCCCAGGCGTTTTACGCCGTCCAACCTTACCTGACCGCCGCTGCCCGTTGACGCGCGGCGTTCCGCCGCGGCACCTTCGGCCGAGCCGCGCTAAATCGGCAGCTTCGAAGTCTTTGAGTATCCGGTAAGCTCGGTGTAGCCGACTCCGCGCACGGCACGGGCGCCATAAGTGCCCGCTATCGTGCATGCGCCTTCCCAGTAGTCCGCGCCGGTAGAGCGGCCGGTGAGCAGCTCTTGGTCGGCCATCGCCGGCACGACGCGCAAGTCGATCCGCTCCTTGGGCAGGCGCACCATCCAACCCGCGGGATATCGGGCGCCGCTGTGCGGACTCGACCACACGCCCAGCGCTCGGATCGAGAAATCGGACAGGGCCAGATAGCGGCTCGAGCCGTCGGCGTTGATCAGCGTTCCGCTGCTTTGCGGCACGGAAGTGCCGTCCCCGAGGCGCAAACTGTACAGCATGATCTCCGTTCGGTTGCTCAACTGGATCGAGAACCAGTCCCAGCCAACGACGCCTGGCTGGAGTTCGTCGGATCCCCACTCGTGGTCGTTCCAAGCCAGTCCTTTGACCCTGACGCTGCTGCCGTCGATCGTCAATGTGCCCTTGGCCTCGAGGCGCGTAAACGAATAGTAGTGCGACGCGCATGTCGCGCACGCGCCTTTGCGGCTGCGGCCGTTTTGGCCATGTATGACCGCCGGCTTGCGGGGCCGCAAGGTCAGGCGCAGGGCGGCTGCGGGCGCAGCGGCGCTCAGGAGCGCGGCGCCGTCGAGGCGCCGCTGCGCGCGCCACGAGCCGACCCAAGCGTTCTCGTCGCCGACCGCCGCGCCCGCGAAGCCGAGCGCGGCGCGACCGGTGCGGTCGAAGTAGTAAAAGCGATTCCGCCCAATGTCAGACACGGCGAAATGGGCGAAATACAGGTCGTCGATATCCCAGGCGGAGCCGCCGGGCAGCGGCCGTTGCATGCCAAAACGGAAAAAGGTCAGCTCGAAGCCGTAACGGCGGGCGCGATCGGCGAAAACGTTTCCGGTGTAGTACCACCATTCGCTGCGCGCGCGAACGTGGGCGCCGTAGTCGGCCGGGAAGCGATAGCGATAGCCGGGCAATGCCGGCTGCCACCAAGCGGACGCCAGGTTGAGGACGGCCGCCACGAGGGCACACAAAGTCGGCATGGCGGCCGAGCGAACTCTTGACTAGGGAGTAGGCGTATCCATCGGCGCGGCCGGCCTGCGATGCCTGCGGTGCGTTCCGTAGCTGCTTTGATCGCTCATCGCGCCGCTATCGCCGTAGCCCGAGCCCCTCATCGAGTGGCGCGCACCGGCCATGTGATAGCCTTGAGCTTCCGCATCCCGCACGCACATGTACTCGCCCCGCCGTGTGCGGCCGTAGAACGGATCGCCGGCTTCATGGATAGTCTTGCTCGACATGTTGACCCAGACGACCTGATCGCGCCGGCAGTGCAACCCGCGCGGCATGCGGGCCACGCTGGAAAGCGGCAGGGCGTTTCGTTCGACCGCCGATTCGCTTCGGTGGAATGGAGCTGCCGTCTGGGCCGACTTGTTGGACCCGCAGCCCGCGAGCACCAACAACGACGCTGCGGCCATGATCGCAAAAGTATTTTTCAAAGCAAACCCCCGTTCTGACCGAGTTCGTTGGCAGTCTGTCCCGCAAAACCTCTATTCACTCCGCCCGGACGGCTTGAGCGACGGGCGTTGACGCGGCTGCCGCTGCCGGGATCAGACCCGCGAGCGCCGCTGTCGCGACGACTCCTGCTGCGAGCTCCGCATCGGGCAGGGGCACGGCCACGAACGCGATCGTCCAACCGAAGGCCTGGGGGTTGATGATGAAGACCAGGATGGCCGCCAGGGCGTAGCCCGCGGCCGTTCCAAGCGCGGCTCCCATGGCGCCCAGCAATGCGGCCTCGGCGACGATCATTCCAAGCGTCTGGCGCGCTGTCATTCCCAGACAGCGCAACACGCCGAGTTCGACCCGGCGTTCGATCACGAGCGCCGCCAGCGTGGCCACGATTCCCATCAGCGCCACCGACAGTGCGATCGCGTCCAAAACATGGGTGACGGCAAACGTCCGCTCGAACTGCACCAGTGCGCTCGCACGCAACTCCCGATTGCTCTGCACGCTGACGCTTTGGGCCCCGAAGACCGAGCGCACCGCGGCGCGCAGGTTGGAAAGGTCGGCGTTCGGACGGCCGTAAACGGCCATGCCGTTGACCGCAGCGTCATGATAGTAGTAACGGTACGAGCCGATGTCCATGAACGCGTAGCCCAAGTCGCTCGAGTAGTCCTCGTAGATCGCGATGACGGAAAACGCAACGGCGCCGCGCGCGGTCGGCAACGATAGGGTGTCGCCGGATTTCAATCCGAACTTGCGGCCAAACGGCTCGGATACGACCACGCTGCGCCGTCCTATGAGCCGCCGCGCCACATCAGACCAACGGCCGTGGCTTATGAGCGGAAGCTCGCCGTAGCGGGAAGTGACTCGCATGTCGGAGGCGGCGACGTACGTCAGGCGCCCTCGATAACTGATCAGCCGGGAGCGCACGACGTCGACCGCGGCCACGCTCGGCAGGCTGCGCAGGCGCTCGGCTGGGGCGGCGGACATCGTGACGTCGGCTGAATTGACCGCACCGGCAGGCCGCACGTACAGATCTCCGCGCAGCGTCCGGTCGATCCACGTGTTGACCGATGTCCGGAACGAGTCGATCATCGTGCTTACGCTCACCGTCATGGCGACCCCGATCATCAGCGACGCCACCGCCACGCCGTTGCGGCGCGCTCGGCCGCGCAGGTTCTGCGGCGCCAAGTGCAGCGGCGCGCCGGCGAAACTCGGCAACGCCGCGCGTGCGAGCGCAGCCACGCCGAGCACGAGCGGCGGCCCCAGCACCGAGCATCCGAGCACCAACAGCAGCGCTGCCGCGTAGCCGAAGATCGGGCGCCCGTCCAGCGGCGGCAGCCTCGTCAAGACGGCGGCAACGAAAAACAACCCGAGCGCATAAGCCAGCAGCCGCTCCACCGGGAGCCGGCGCGCGACCTCCCAAGCTCCCTGGCGCACCGTCATCGAAGGCGCAACACCGGCCGCATCCAGCGCCGGCAAAACCGCTGCGGCGAGCGCGAGGAGCAGACCCAGGCCAAAGGCCAATGCGTAGGTCGCAGCGTCGCCGACTATCGTGTCGGCCTTGGAGCTTGCATACAAGGCGTCGACCGTGCCGGCCACCACTCGCAGCGCTCCGCTTGCAAGCAATCGTCCCAGCGCCACGCCCAAAGCGCTGCCGAGCACTCCCACGGCTGCGCCCTCCAGCAGAAAAATCGCAAAAATCGTCCGGCGCGTCGTTCCCACCGCCCGAGCGGTGCCGATCTCCGCATTGCGCTGAACGACGGACATGGAGACTGCATTGAACAGCAAAAAGGCGCCGACCAGCAGCGCGATTGCCGCTAGCGCCGCCAGGTTGAAGGCAAACGCCGAGACCATTTTTGCGAGCTGGCCGGCCCGGTCGGCCGGCGTCGTAAAACTGACCGAACCGGGCAGCGCGGCACGCAATCTCGCCCGCAGCGCCGCGGGAGCCACGCCCGCGGCCGGGACGACATCGATGCGATCCAGCAGCCCCGGACGGCCGAACGTTTCCTGGGCGGTGCTGAGATCGCAGAAGATCGAACTGCGCGCGGCCAGGGGAAGCTCGGCATCGTCGACGATGCCGCCGACGCTGAGCCGAACCGGCCGCGATCCGGCGGTCAGCGTTAGCGAGCGTCCCAAGTCCGCGTGCAGGCGGCGCGCCAGCGATGCGCTGATGATGATGCGGCCGCGCTCGAGGATCGTCGGCGCTAATTTCACTCGGCGGCCGCCGATGGACGGCGCGCCGTCCCCGCTGGCCATGCCGAGCGCGGCCAACAGATCGATGCCGATCGCTTCGTAAGCGGCTTGGTTTGGTTCGTCGGTCAGCGTGCCGCTGACGATCGGCGCGGCGCTGGCCACTCCGTCGACTGCGCGCACCGTCAACAGCATCCTGTCGGCCAAGCCGTCGCCGTTTGACACGACTTGGACGACGGTGCCGCCCGCTACCATGTTGGCCGTGCTGCTGAAGGATGCGATCGCGCTTGCGTTGGCTAGCCGCACCGCGACGGTAACGGCCACGCCGATCGCCACGCTCGCCAGCGTCAACGCGGTGCGAGCCTTGTGCGCGAGCGCATGGCGCACGACCAAAGCGCCAAACAACGATGCTGCCGCGCGCATCAGGGGATCAACTCGCCGTCGTGCATGCGTAAAACGCGGTCGGCCGCGAGCGCTGCTTCGGCGCTATGGGTGGCCACCAGCATCGCCGTGTCGCGCGTCTTGCATGCGCTGCGCAAGAGCGCTAGAATCTCCGCGCCGGTGTGAGAGTCCAGATTGCCGGTCGGTTCGTCGGCGAGCACAAGCGGCGGGTCGTGGACGACCGCTCGCGCCACCGCTACTCGCTGCTGCTGGCCGCCGGATAATTCGGACGGCCGTCGTTTCGCGTAGGGTCCCATGCCGACCTGATCGAGCACTTCACCGACCGCCGCTGCGCGCCGGCCGCGTGGCCAACCGGCCAGCAGGAGCGGCAACTCGACGTTTTCGCGCACGCTCATCGTCGGCATGAGGTTGAAGAACTGAAATACGTAACCGATCGACTCGCGGCGCAGGATCGTCAGCGCGTCGTCGCTCAGCGATCTCGTGTCGTGCCCCATTATGGAAATCGTGCCGGCGGTCGGCACGTCCACGCAAGCGAGCAGGTTCAAGAGCGTGCTCTTGCCTGAGCCGCTGGCCCCGGTCAGCGCCACGAATTGGCCGCGCTCCAGATCGAACGACGCTTGGCGCACGGCGAGGACGTCGATTCCGCCGGCGCGATAGGACCTTTGGACATTTCGCACCGCGGCGACGGGGGCCATCGGCGCTGGGGTTCGGCGCTGGGTCCGCCGGCGCCCCGTTGTCCCGGCCGCACGAGGGAGGAATGACATCTCCCGCTAAGTCGCGCACCATCGATCGCGTTATGCGAACCGCTATTAACTCATTTCGGAGGCTGACGCCTGTGAAGCTGTGCATCCTTTCGGCCCCCGCGCTCGTCATCGGATGGACTTGCGCGGCCTGGGCCGATCCTCAAGCGTTACCGCAGACTCCGGACAGCGTGCGGGCGGTCCATGCTGGCCGAATCCTCGAGTACAGCCTGCACGGCACTATGGCGCAGACTATCGACGGCAACGACATGCTGGGACATCCCATCCATCAGAGCGCATTGCCCACGGCCATCGACGGCCACGAAAAGATTGCGGTCAAAACGATGTCGGCCAATTCGATGACCCTAGGGCGGTCGGGTATGCTGACGGCGACCGTAGCCGGCAAGTCCCGGCCGTTGCACGGCTTCGCGCGCACTCAAGTCAGCTCCGAGGGCACGGTCACCCGCGATCACGGCACCATCGGCGGTCTGTTCTTGCTTCCGCTGGCCTTCCTCGGTGAGAAGTCGATGCATGCCGGTGCCGAGCTGTCGGTCGGCGATTCGTGGTCTGGGCAATTGGGCACCAAGCTCTTCGGAATGGTCGAGCGGCCGCGCCTGCGTTACAGCGTCGTGGGCCGTCGCTCGGTGCTGGGGGTGCCGGTGGTTTCGATCGAAGCGACGGGGCAGGCGAAGATGAAAAAGCCGGTGACGACCAACGGGGGCCAAAACCTTGGTAACGCGACCGGCAGCGCCGTCATCGACATGCGCATCGATTACGACCACGACAACCAACGGGTCGTCTCGCTCGATCTGCGGCTTCACGACACGCTGCGTTACGCCAACGCCGCGGGTCGACCCCGAGGCTTGGTACGCGATCGCGAGCAATATCTGGTAGCGCTGGATGCGGCTTCCATGCTCAACGGCATCAATCCGAGCGACTCGGTCGGGGGACATCGCCCCTAAAGCGACTGCGCTTTGCGGGCCTCGCTGTGACGGTAGCCGTAAAGGGCGTAGAAGATCAGTCCGAGCACGAGCCAAACGCCGAAACGCGCCCACACGATCCAGCCGGTTCCGTAGAAGATGAGCACGAGCGACAAAAAGATGCCCAGCGCTGGAAATACCGGGACGTACGGAGAGCGGAAGCGCCTTAGGCGGTCGGGCTGCGTGTAACGCAGTATGATGACGCCGGCGCACACGCAGATGAATGCGGTCAGCGTGCCGATGTTCACGAAATCGAGCAGCGTGTTGAGGTCGAGCATGGCCGCCAGGATGCCGACGACCGTGCCCGTCACCATCGTCATGCGCGCCGGCGTGCGGTACTTGGGGTGGATGGTCGCCATGCTCTTGGGCAACAGACCGTCGCGAGCCATGACGTAGAAGATCCGCGCCTGACCGATAAACGCCGTCAGGATGATCGAGACGGCACCGATGACCGCACCCGCGTCCATGATCCAAGCGATCCGGCTCAGACCGATCGACTGCAGCGAGCTGGACAGCGGCGTGTTCTCGTTCACTTGCGACGCGGGCACGAGTCCCGTCAGCGCGATGGCCACCGCGATATAGAACAGCGTGCCCAGCCCCAAAGACCCGAGGATGGCAAGCGGCATATCGCGCTGCGGATTGTTGGCCTCTTCGGCCGTGGTCGTGATCGCGTCGAACCCGATGAACGCGAAGAACACGATAAAGGCCGCCCCGATGATGCCGTGCGTGCCGTGCGGCGAGAACGGTTTCCAATTGATCGGATGAAAAAACGGTATGGCGATGGCTACGAACAGCACGAGGACGCCCATCTTGACGACTACCAACACCGAATTAGTGGCCGCCGACTCGCGGATGCCCACGGCGACGAGCGCGGCCACCGCGACGCACGCGAGGAATGCGAAGACGTCGAAGTAAGTGTGGTGCGCGGGCGAATAAAAAGCGCTCGCCCATAGCGGAAGATGGATGTTGTAGCCGGCTAAGAAGTTTTGGACGTTCTGCGAGAGGATGTTAGCGTCCGGAGCGGCCGACAGAGCGTACTCCAAAATGAGATTCCATCCGATGATCCAGGCCGTCAGCTCGCCTAAAGTCGCGTACGTGTAAGTATAGGCGCTGCCGGCCACCGGGACCATCGATGAGATCTCCGCGTACGCGAAGGCCGAGAAAACGCATGCGACGGCCGCCAGGATGAACGAGAAGATAACCGCCGGGCCGGCGTAGGTGTGGATGCCGGGGCCGATCGATGCGAAGATGCCGCCACCGACCATGCTGCCCAAGCCGAATGCGATCAAGCTCCAAGGACCCAGCGCGCGACGCAATTTCGGCCCGCTAGCCTCGGCCGTCTCTTTGGTCAGCGTGTCGATCGAGCGCGTGACGAACAGGTTCATGCGGCGCGGCACTTCTTTTCTCAAGGCGCGTACACGGCGAGGCTCAGACGATCAAGCCGATCAGCGCGCATCGCGCCCTAAGCGCCGCCGGCGCGACAGCGATAAGGTCATCAGCCCCTTCGTGATCCGGCCCAGTTCGCTCGCCGCAATCGACTTGGGCGACTCCAAGCCGTTCTCCAGCGCGTTGACCCGCCGATCGAGGTCCCTGACATGTTCGCCCAGAGCCGCCACCAAGTCGGCAAGGTTCGTCAGATCGTCTGCATCGCTTGAATGCCGATCCGTCACCGGCGTCACGCTTAAGCGGCCGCGTCTTTAGCCGACAAGCGCGGCTCGCCGACCAGCGGCCAAGCGATCGCGACCGACGGATCGCGCCAACTCAATATCTTCTCGCGCGCGGGATCGTAATGGGCCGACATCTTGTAGTGGACGATCGCGTCGGGAGAAACGGCTAAAAAGCCGTGCGCAAAGCCTTTGGGTACGTATAATTGCAAGTGGTTATCAGCGGATAGATAAAAGCCTTGCCAGCGCTTAAAAGTCGGCGATGCCTCCCTTACGTCGACGATGACGTCGAATATCCGGCCGACCAAGACCTGCACGAACTTGGCCATCTCCGCATCGTAGTGCATTCCGCGGATGACGTTTGCCGATGATCTGGACACGCTGTCTTGGACCCAGTCATCGTGCAGGCCCACGCGCGCGTATTTTTGCTTGGAGTACGTTTCTTTGAAAAA
>JALYUR010000023.1 GCA_030853635.1 Vulcanimicrobiota bacterium
ACGAACTCGAACTGGAGCGGCGCCGCCCAAGCGTTGGCCAAAGCTAAAGGACAACCATGGTTCTCATACATGCGCATTCCTCCAGGAATGACTGCTCCTCCGCCTCCACCGATGCTGGCCGCGTTACGCTCGTCGCTCATTTATGATCCGACCACAACGCTGGAGCGGGTTGCCATTCCCACGCTAGCGCTCTTCGGCACGCTTGACAAGAACGTCGACGCGGCCGACAGCGCGGTTCGCTTCCGCCAGGCGTTTAAGAAATCAGGGCTGACCGATCTGAGTATCGTAAGATTCCCAGGTGCCGGCCACCTTTTGGTTGCATCGACCAGCGGATACGAGGATAAACCGTCGCTGCCAGTGCGTTTTATCGGCTATCCAGAAGCGATGATTCGCTGGCTTGATGCACGTGGGTTTACCAGCCGATGACCGTTATCGAACGGTAGGTTCGTTCGATCGTTCCCCAAGAGTCAATCCGGCTGGAAACGGAGGCCGCCATGGGAAAGGGTCGCGTCGAGGCGTTCAGCGACGGAGTGATCGCCGTCATCATCACGATCATGGTGCTGGAGATGAAAGCACCGCATGGCGCTGACCTTGCCGCCATCAGACCGGTGCTGCCGGTCTTCCTGACATACGTCCTCAGCTTCGTGTTCATCGGCATCTACTGGAACAACCATCATCACATGTTGCATGCCGCCGAACGGATCGACGGGCGCACGATGTGGGCCAACCTCCACCTCCTCTTTTGGCTATCGCTAGTTCCGTTCGTCACGAGCTGGATGGGCCAAAACCACTTCGCCGCGGCGCCGACTGCCATCTACGGCGTAGTGCTCCTCATGGCGGCGGTTGCATACACGCTTCTACAGTCGGCGATCGTAGCGGCCAACGGCGCGGGCTCCAGGCTAGCTGTCGCCGTGGGCAATGACGTGAAGGGCAAGGCGTCCATGGCTTGCTATATCGCCGCTATCTCCCTAGCCTTCGTCAATCAGTGGATCGCCGATGCGCTTTACGTTGTTGTGGCGATCATGTGGCTGGTGCCGGATAGACGCATTGAGAAGACCCTGGCCGGCTAGGCAAACTGGTTTAGTCTAACCTCCCGGCCCGCGGTGATCTGGCGCAGCCAGCGTTCCACAGGTGCGGCAAAGGTAAAATGGCCAGGCTCATCCGCCGATAAGCAAGGAGTGACCCGCCGAACGCAGTTGATCGCCCAAAAGGGCTTTTCGCTCATCGAACTGATGGTCGTCGTCGCCATCTTGGCGGTGCTGGCCGCCATCCTTATCCCAAACTACTTCCACGCCCGTGCCGAGGCCCAGGCGGCGAGTTGCGAGGTCAACGAACGCCAGATCGCGACCGCACTTGAGTTATACGCAGTCGACAATTCCAATAACTATCCCAACGCCGGTACGGTCAATGCGGCCATGTTTGGCGGCCCAAGCAACATATATCTGGTAGCTACTCCCACAGATCCGGCCGGCGGTCCCAGCGGTGCCGTTTATACCTTCATCAAGGGAAATGCCGCGCCTTGCGGTGCCGGGGCAATCTACCACATCGTGGATGGCGGCATGCACGACCCGCTGACAGTCAATAAAATACCAGGCAATTCCGGCAGCGGCAAGATCGTGTGGTGTTCGGAAGCCGGCCTGCGGTCGCTGTAGCGCCGATCGTTTTTCGTTTCACCGGGGCAGCACAGGCCTCAGCGGCTCGATATCCGACGCATGTAATCCGTCACCTGGCGCTCGTTGAGCTCGCCCGTGCGCACGGCGACTACCTTGCCGTCTGGCCCTATGAACACGTGCAGCGGCAATCCGATGAGCCCGTACGCCGATCCTATGTCGCCGTTGGAATCCAACGCGATCCGATACGGGAGGCGATACTGCACCGCAAAGTTCTTGGCTTGTTGCGCTCGCTCTAGCTCGTCCACGCCCACCACGACTACTCGACGCCGCGCAAATTCGCGCGACAGCCGACCGATGAACGGGGCCTCGGCCTTGCAAGGTCCGCACCATGAAGCAAAAAAGTTGAGATAGATGCCGTGCCCTTTGAGACCGGCGTCGGTCACCGAACCATTTCCGTTCGCCGCCAGTGGGGCGCTAAATGACGGCGCTTGAGTACCCGGTCGCGGAGCGGCGGCGGTTAGAGCCGGCCCGGACAAGCACAACGAAATCAGCGCCGCAACAGCCGTCACTCCGAGCAGTTTGCGCACTCGCGCGGTCATGTCTGCGGATGTCCCTTCAGCCAATCCAGAGTCTTGTTCACGTTCCCGAGCGGGCTCCAATCCAAGACGTTGAAAAGGATCTTGCCGTCCTTGCCGACCACGAAGGTGACGCGTTTGGCATACGTCTTGTGCAATGCACTCAAGTTAACGCCGTAGGCTTTCGCAAACGTTCCGCCGGGGTCCGAAACAAAACGCTGTGGTGCTGACTCAGTGCGCTGAAATCTGGCCAGGGTCGCAAGCGAATCGGTAGACACGCCGACCACCTGAGCGCCCAGTCTCTGGAATTCCGCCAACCTGGCGGCATAGGCTTTCGCCTCGATCGTTCAGCCGGCTGTGAACGCTTTGGGAAAGAAGTACAACACCACCGACCGCCTCGAAGCGGCGGCGCGCAGGTCAAAATCTACCGTCCTGCCGTCAACGATAGACTGGCCCTTGATGTCGGGCGCGCTTTGGCCCACGGAAAGCATGCGGGCTGCGTCGGCACTGAGCGTCCCCAAGGCAACGCAAGCGCCAACCAACACGCCAATCAGCACTGCAAACTTCATGACTTCAGCTTTAAGCGCTACGGCGCGCCGAACCTTGCGCCATCGGCTGGAGGACAGTCTGCGGGACGACGGTAAGTTTCCGCCGCAGTCGAACGCCGCTCGTTGCCAGAAAGGAAGCTGCATCCAAAAATGGCACATCATTACCTTGTGACCGCGGACGCAAGCTCCGCCCCCAATTCGGATACCAGCACCACCCAACAGGCGCCGGCCCAGACGGGGCCAGCCGGGACGAACAGTTCCACCACGACGACGACTACCTCGACCACATCGTCTATCAGCACGACGGAATGGATCGTCATCGGATTGGCTGCGGTCCTGATCATCGCCCTGATTGTCGCGCTAGCCGGTCGAGATCGAGACTCAACCACGATCGTTCGCTGAGCCTCCTAAGTCACAGCTCTCGCCGGGTTTAGACCGGCGACTAATTCCGTGCGCTCAACAGCGGCCGCGCTTTTTTGACCGCTGTTTCGATGCGCTGCTCTTTCCACTCTCCGTTTGCCCACGGATCTCCCGTGCTTTTGAGCATCTCCGATACGTTGTCAATCGTCCAGCTGGCAAAAGTGGCGGCCGTATCGGCAGATCTCTTCGATCTCATGGCTTCAACTTGCGCCCAGGACAACGGTACTGAGACAGGCGCCCCCTGGCGCGCGCGCACCACGTACGGCGGCACCAAAGTTTTCCCACGGCCG
>JALYUR010000030.1 GCA_030853635.1 Vulcanimicrobiota bacterium
GCGGTACAAACCCTCCACGTCTCGTCTCCTAAGGCCCGAAGCGGCGCATGGTGCGCTTAGGGGGCCAGCGCCTCGAGCGACCTGCGATTGGTGATCGGACCGAAAATGCCTATCACCGCAGCCGCCGCCGCCATCGCCGCCGCAATTAAACCGAACACTCCTTTTATTCCGTACCGCGCGAGGGTTGCTGCGATCCAAAAGCCGACGAAGACCGCGCTTAGGCGGCTAAAGCTATAGACGAAACCGATGGCTCGGCCGCGGATCGCCGTCGGATACAGCTCGGCTTGGTAAGCGTGAAAGGCGCACGAAAACCAATTGTTTCCCAGCGTGATCGCGACGCCGACGCCGACGATAGCCGCCGGATCACGCATGCGCGCGAAGACCGACCCCAGGACTGCGATGCCGAGCGCCAGGCCGACCAGTTGCCACTTCCGCTGAGCCGCATCGCCCAACGCCATCGCCACCAGCGGGCCAAGCGGGCTGGCCAGCGCGATCAAGAACGTATACTGCAGCGAGTGCACGAACGTCACGCCTTGAGCGAACAACAGGACCGGCACCCATGAGGCAAAGCCATAGAAGCCGATCGTCTGGAAGAAGTTGAAGGCGAGCAAGGTCAGCGTGCGCCCGCGGTACGGCCCGCTCCATATCTGCCGCCAAGACCCCGCTTGGACACCGCTCGGCATGCGTTGAGCTACGTCCGATGTGGCCGAAATCGCCGCGCCGCCGGCCGCCGCCTCGAGCTGCGCGACCGCAGCTTGAGCCTCGGCGTGCCGCCCGCGAGCCTCAAGCCAGCGCGGGGATTCCGGCATGCCCCTTTGCAGCGGCCGAACGAACAGCGCTCCGGCTCCGCCGAACAAGGCGACCCACCGCCAGCCTGATATGCCGCCGAACGCGGCTGGAACCAACAGGCTGCAGAGCAGCGCCACGACCGGAACCGCCGTGTAGCTAAACGCTTGACTGAGCGCAATGTAGCGCCCGCGGGTTTTCGGCGGCACCAATTCCGAAATATAGGCGTCGATAGTGATCGTCTGAACCCCGATACCCAAGCCGGCCAGAAATCGCAGTATGTCGATGCTCAGCGCACTAGGGGCGAGGGCCATAGCCACGGTCGCAATCGAATAGAAAAGCAGCGACCACCCGAAGGTCGATCGGCGGCCGAAGCGATCGGATATCCAGCCGAAGACCAGCGTGCCTACGAACATGCCGGCGAAGCCGGCGCCGATGAACGTAGCAAAGGCGCCGATGCCGCCGCCCGCCGGCGCGAACAGACGATCGCGAAACAGGCCGAGCGCGATGTACGCGGTCATAAACAGGTCGTAGAATTCAAACCAGCCGCCCAAAGACACCCGCGCGACCAGCCGGACCAAATGCCGGCCGGTTCCCAGATCATCCAGCCGCTGGGCGATCGACACGCTAAAGCAACCGCTGTTGGGCTGCGCCCTCGTCCGGTGCGACCTGCGCGGGAGCTGAATCTACGCCGAGCATCTCACTCAGCTGTTTGGCATTGACGGCCGCTTGGCCGAGGTAATGGTTGTTGAAGAAAACGTAGGTGTCTTCGGCTTGCGCGGCGACCTCGGCGATGCGGTCCGTCCAAGGCGCGAGTTCGTCGGGCGTATACAGGTAGGAATAACGTTCGTGCGCGCCGCGCTGCTGTTTCCACCAACTCGCATAGTTGCGGCCGTGAAAACGGACGTAGCCGATGTTCGAAGTCACGTCCGCGCCGGGGCGCAGCAACGAATCGAATCGCGGTTGGTCGACGTTGCACCAGCCGATGTGGAGGCGGTGTAACGCACGCAGCGTTGCGGCATCTTGCCACTCGCGATTGCGAAACTCGGCGATCAGCGGCAGGTCGGGCCACCACTCGCGCAGCTCCTCCAATCGGCGGCGCGCAGCCGATCCAGGCCGGAAGCCGTTTGGGAACTGCGCCAAAACTGCCGCCAGCTTGTTTTTGGCCTGCAGAGGCTCCAGGCAGGCGCGGAAATCGCCGACGTCCTTGGCGGGCGGGCGCGCATCGGCCGGAACGTGGGTGATGCTGCCGGGAGCTTTGACGGTGAATCGAAAACCCGCCGGCGTGCGCCGCGCCATCCCTGCCAGCAATTCGGGCTTGGGCACGGCGTAGTAGGTGCTGTCGATCTCGACCGCCGGGAAATGGCGGCCATAGTACTCGAGCATGCCGGAAGCGGCGATGTCTGCGGGATAAAAGCGCCCGATCCAATCGCGGTACGAGAAGCCGCAGGTTCCGACGTAGAGCCCCATGCGCCCGCGATCAGCCGCTGCGTCGGGTGGCTAGATGCCAGCCGCCGCAAAACTCGCAGCCATAAACGTCCTGGCGCTCCTGGCCCGGATAGCAAGCCGTAAGGTAGGCGGCGCGCTCGGCGGCAGCGCGCTCGTTGGCGAAGCGTACTTTGCGGGTGCAGGCTCGCTGCTCGAAATCAAGGCCCCGAAAGATGGGCTTGACGGCGCGTCCCCGACGACGCATCAGCCGTGCTTGCTCCGGCGGAAATCTTCGGCGGGCTCGTAGACCAGGGTCGCGCGCTTGATAGCCGCATAGGGAATGTCGGTGGGCCCTGCGTAGCGGTCCTCAAGCCGCACGGCGCGTTCGTCTGCCGCCGCTATGCGCCCGGTGAAGTCGGTGCGATTTGCGATGCGCAACGTCGTGACTATCTTCGCGTCGCGGCCCGCAAAACGGGCGAAGTGCTCGGGCACGAGCAACGGCCGCTCCAAACCGGCCGACGACACTTCGATCTGATAGGGCGGCACCGGCGCGTCGAGTCGGTCCGCTTGGCCCGCGATGTAGCGGCTCACGATTTCGCAGAACCCAGTGTCCACCCCCTGCGGGCGGTCGATCGTCACGCTCAACCAAACGACGCCGCGTTCGAAGCGCACGGACGACTTCAACACTTCCACGTCCGGAAACGCGGCGCACCCGTCTAGATCCTTCAGTATCTGCTCCCAAGCCGTGCGGGCTGGCTGCAATGCCGGCGATGCCTCCATCCAAATCGAACTGCGACTACAGCGCCGAGAGCGTGACGCCTTCGTGCAACAGCGCGGCGCGTACTGCTCGCGCCAAATCCGGCGCGCGCGGCGTGTCGCCGTGGATGCACAGCGTGTCCGCCGCGACGTCGATGCAGTCACCCCCGGGCGTGACTACACGACCGCGCAGCGCGATGTCTATGGCTTGAGCGCACGCCTCGGCAGCGCTTTGAAGGGTCGCGCCCGGCTCGGCGCGCGGCTCCAAGGCGCCGTTAGGGCGGTAAGCTCGATCACAAAACGCTTCCGCAGCAAAACGCAAGCCGGCGGCCGCAACGGCGGGCGCCATCGCTGAGCCGGCCAATCCCACTACGATCAAGCTAGAATCGTAGCGCCCCGCCGCCGACGCGATGGCGGCCGCTAGATCCGGATCCTCAGCGGCGTCGTTATAGAGCGCGCCGTGCGGTTTGACGTGCGCCATGCGGGCGCCGAGCCCGCGGCAAAACGCTCCCAGCGCGCCGATCTGATATAGAACCATCCGTGCGACGTCGCCCGGAGCGATGCGCATCGAGCGCCGACCGAACCCGCCAAGATCTGGGTAACCGGGATGAGCGCCGATCGCGACGCCGCGAGCGGCCGCAGCGCGTACCGTCGCCTCCATCACGCAAGGATCGCCGGCATGGAAGCCACAGGCGATGTTGGCCGAAGTGACGACGTCGAGCAGCGCCTCGTCGTCGCCCAGGCGCCAGGGTCCCAACGACTCGCCCACATCGGCATTGAGGTCGATGCGGCGCACTTTAACCCCCGCCGCCCGCCAGGCGGATAAGCGATTGAACGCCGATCAGCGCGCGCGCCGCTTCAGACTGGGTCGTCCAAACAAAACGCAGTTCGTCGCCGGGCCGCAGTTGAGCGGCGCGAGGTATGTCCGAGCTGATGACGCATGCCGCCACCGCATAGCCGCCAGTGGTCTGATGTTCTGCGAGCAGCACGACCGGCAGACCGTCACCCAGCACTTGAACGCAGCCGGCGCACAACCCGGCCGATACGACATCGGTGCCCGCGCCGTCCATCAGTATTGCGCCTTCCAATCTCAAGCCCTGACGATTGGATTGCAGACACACGCGATAGGGCGCTGCGACGATCGCGCGCATGTCCGCATCGCGCAGCCTGCTGCCCGAGGGACCGGGCAAAATGCGCAACTCGACCGGCCGTTTGAAGATGTGATCGCGCAACGGCTGGGCGTTGCCGGTGAACTTTTCGGGCGCGAAAGGATTCTGGTCGATCTCAAGCCCGTCCCCCGCGGTCAAGCGGCGGCCTGCGAGGCCGCCGAACCGCGCCGTCAGGTCGGTGCTCGCGCTGCCGAACACCGGCGGCACGTGGATGCCGCCCGCGACGGCCAGGTAACAGCGCAAGCCGGTTGGGGGCGAGCCCACAACGAGCGACTCGCCCGCGCTCGCGTGCTGCGCGCTCCAGGGCCGGCCGGCGCGGCCGCCGATGCGCAGACTCGCATCCGCGCCGCCGAGCGCAACCGTCGCGGCGCAATCGAAGCCGATTGCGATGCCGGTCATGGTCGTCTCTATCAGCGGCGCCGACTCGGGGTTGCCGACTAGGCGATTGGCGGCGCGTGCGCTGGCCCAGTCCGCGTAGCCCGACGGCGACACGCCGAGGTGGCCGACGTTCGACCGACCCGCGTCTTGGACGCTCGCCATAAAGCCGCCGTCGATGATCCGCAGGCCGCCGTGCCGCCGGGCGATCACC
This sequence comes from Vulcanimicrobiota bacterium, assembly GCA_030853635.1. Lineage (GTDB taxonomy): Bacteria > Vulcanimicrobiota > Vulcanimicrobiia > Eremiobacterales > Eremiobacteraceae > Mawsoniella. The sequence goes on from JALYUR010000030.1 coordinate 4,729, forward strand.
ACGGCGCACGAGCGGGCACGAAGCGCACGGAGTCGCCCGCGTTCAATAGCGCCGCCGGCTGACGCGTCGGATCGAACACGACCGCATCGGTGCGCCCGAGTATTTGCCAGCCACCCGGCGATTCGCGCGGGTATATGCCGCACTGGTCAGCGGCGATCCCGACGCTGCCCGCCCGAACGCGCGTCCGCGGAGTGCGATGACGCGGCAAATGCAATGCTTGGGGCAGACCCAGCAGATAAGGAAAGCCGGCCAAGAAACCCAGGAACGCCACTTCGTAGGCCGCTGCGCAAAAGGCGTCTACCAATCGATCCGCCGGCATGCCCAGACGCGTCGCGGCGCTGTCGAGATCCGGGCCGTCGTCCCCGCCGAAACTGACCCGGACCGCAACGAGGGCACCGGCTTGGCCGCAGGCGTCGGCGCCCGACGCCGCCGCGCCTCTAACCGCGGCGATGACCTGAGCCAACCCCACCACAGCTGGGTCGAAGCGCACGACAACCGAGGCGTACGCCGCCACCACGTCGCTCAGCGCCGACGACAACGATGCCCGCAACCGCGCTTGGAGACATCGCGCACGGTGCGCGGTGGCTGCGTCGACGCGGTCTCCGACGGTCGCGATCACCGCCGCATCGCCGAGCGGACGAACGTCAACGTGCACGGCGCAACCCAAGATGATAACCCGCCACCGCAAGCCAAAGTTCGGCGCCACATGAGCACATTTCATTTCTCTCCGCGCGCCAACCGGGCCGCCGAAATCAACTGGCGCGAGTGGAGCGAAGCGGCCTTCGCCGAGGCCCATGCACAAAACAAGCCGATCCTACTGGGCATCTCCGCCGTCTGGTGTCATTGGTGCCACGTGATGGACGAGACGACGTACTCGACGCCGGCGGTGATCTCGCTGATCAACGAGCGGTACCTCCCGATACGCGTCGATAACGATCGGCGACCCGACGTCAACGCTCGCTACAACATGGGCGGCTGGCCCACGACTGCTTTGCTCACATCCGACGGCGAGATACTCAAGGGCGGCACGTACATACCGCCGGACGCAATGCTCGCGCTGCTCGATCAGATCGCTGCGTTCTACGCCAAGCCCGACGTCCGGCTCGCGATCGCCCAGCGGGTCGCGCAGCTAAAGCGTGAGAACGCCGACCGGCCGATCTTGCCGCGCGGCGGCGGCTTGGATGCGGACACGGCGGCCAACGTCGAAAAAGTAATGTCGGACAGCTTCGATGAGCAATACGGTGGATTCGGCGACGAGCCCAAGTTTCCGCAGACCGAGTCGCTGCATTTCCTACTGGATCTTTGCGCGCGCGGCGACGACGGGCGCGCGCGCACCATGGTGCAAAAGACGCTGCACGGCATGGCCGGCGGCGGCATGTACGACCGCGTTGAGGGAGGCTTCTTCCGTTACTCGACCACCCGAGACTACAGCGTGCCGCATTTCGAGAAGATGCTCGAAGACTTGAGCGGCCTGACGCTTGCGTGCACCCGTGCGCTCGCGCTGTTCGAAGACCCTCAGCTTGGCCAAACGGCGATCGATACCAAGCGCTACTTGGACGGCTCGCTTTGGAATGCGGCCTACGGCGCTTACGGCGGCAGCCAGGATGCCGACGAAGCGTATTATGCGCTCGATGCCGCCGGCCGGCGGACGCGCCCGGCGCCTTACGTAGACCCGACCGTCTACACATCGTGGAATGCGGCGGCGGCGCGGGCGTTGATACTCTCTGAGCCTTTGCTTGCACGCGCCGGCATCGCGGCGAACGGTTGGATCGAACGCGGCCTGGTCATCCTCCAGACGTTGTGGTCCAAGCTTTTAGTCGACGGGATGATGTGCCGGTACTACGATGGCAAGCCTCAGGTTCGAGGGCTGCTCGGGGATCAAGCGTGGTCGATCTGGGCCGCGTTGAGCGCCTTTTCGGTGACCGGAGAAGCCGTGTGGCTGGGGCGCGCCGGCGATCTGTTCGCGGCAGCCGAAGCGCTCTACGACGAAGAGGCCGCCGGCTACGCCGATCGGCTCGCCGCCGCCGACGAAACTGGCCGAATCAAAGACAAATCCATTCCGCTGGATGACAACGCGCTCATGGCACGCGCGCTGCTGGCGTACGCGGATTTTACCGCCCAACAGCGCTTTAGGGATCGCGCGCACGCCGTCTTAGCCCAGCACGCGGCGCGCTACCGGTCGCTCGGCACCTTCGCGGCCGGCTACGCCGCGGCCGTGCTGGAGGCGCAATCGCCGCCGCTGGACGTCAAGATCGTCGGATCGCCGGACGCCGATGCGGTTCGTGCGATGCGGGCCAGCGCAGCCGGGGCTGCCAAACCGCCGCTGCGCATCGACACGATCGACCCGAAACTCGAAGGGGCGCGTCTGAGCCTCGCCGGCTACTCAAACGGAACTGAACCGGCCGCTTACCTTTGCCGGGACGGCGCTTGCTTCGCCCGAGTCAGCGCAGCGGACGATCTCGCCGCAGAACTCGGCAAAGCGGCCTCAAACTAGACGTTTGGGCTCGACCTGGAATCGCGAACGCTAACGGTCAGGCCGCCGATCAGCCCGAGAGCTGCGATCGCCACCCCGATCGCCGCCGCGCCGGCGCCGGTGCTCAGCGCGTTTGCGACCCGGTCGACGGTCGCTAGCAACAACGTCAGCAAGAGCAGCGCGCGCCAGCGCCGGGCATGGACGATAGCCAACGACGCCCCGACGATCAGCAAGAAATCCGATCCGACGGCCAATAGCACTCGGGAGTCGGCGGCCTGCGTTGTGCCGACCGTGTACGCGTTGGCCAAACCCAGCATCGCCCAAAGCGCCGCCAACACTCCGGCTGCGAGCCGCACAGCAAGGCCCCTCGGCGTCGCCTTAGGCGGGCGGCGTCACGTTTTTGAGGTCCATCCGGACGGCTTGGCGCCGCGGCATGATGCCGAGCGCGACCTGATGCTCGGCCACCACATCCGCCGGGCTAAGCCAGACGAACGCTTTGGCCAGCAGGATCAGCAAGGCGATGTCGTCCAGCGGGCCGATAAACGGTATATCCGAGAACAGGTCCAGCGGCGAGATGATCAGCAGCGCGCCGACCAGCGCGGCGGCCTTGAGGGCCGTCGCGACGCGCGCGTCTTTGAGCAGCCGCAGGGTGAGCGAACCGAACTTACGCAGGCCGAACAAAAAGCGAGCCTTACCCGCCAGCAAGAAGACGCCCATATCGATGCCCCGCTTTCTCCCGTGTTTAAGACCTATAACCGACATACCCAACGGCGAGCTAAAAGTTACGCGTAGTCTCACCCAAATCTCACGTTTTCTTCGGGGGATCTTCACCACGGCCGGCGCGTCGGCGGGCTACAATCAGCCGGCAGCGCAGCGCAGCTCGTCCGCTGTCGAATCGGAGTGCATCACCTTATGGGCTCCTCCAAGGACGCTTTGACCGCAGACCACGTTCGCCGGCCCGCTGGCCGGCTGGACGCCGCCGCGGCGCTGAGCCCTTATAGCGGACCATGGAACGGCCACTTTGCGGCTCACCTCCTGCGCCGCGCCGGTTTCGGGGGTTCCAGCCACGATATAGAACGGGCGGCCTCCGCCGGCATGAATGCCGCCGTCGACTCGCTGCTGAGGTTTTCCGTAAGCTCGCTACCAGATCGGCCCGACGGTGATTTCGCATTCGACGGAGCGGCGCCGCAGCAGCGCCGCGCCGCCGTCATCGCGACCCAGCTGTGGTGGCTCAATCGAATTCTGCTGACGCCCAATCCGCTCGAAGAGAGGATGGTGTATTTTTGGGCTAACCACTTCACCAGCGCGATCGGCGCGGGCGTGACGCCGCAGATGCTGGTCGCGCAATACGACCTTTTCCGGCGTCACGCGCTCGGAAACTTTTCCGAGCTGACGCACGCGGTATCCAAGGATGCGGCGATGCTGCTCTACCTCAACGGCGCCCAGAACCGCAAAGGCGAGCCGAACGAAAACTACGCCCGCGAGTTGATGGAACTCTTCACCATGGGCGTCGGCAACTATTCGGAAGCAGACGTCCGCGAGGGCGCCAGAGCGTTCACCGGTTACAGCGTGCGGCGCATCGACGGCAGCGTGATTTATCGGCCGCGCCTCCACGACGATGGCAGCAAGACATTCTTGGGCCGCTTTGGAGACTTTAACGGCGACGACATCGTCGATATCATCATGCAGCAACCGGCTACGGCGCGTTTCATGGCCTCCAAATTCTTAAGCGCGTTCGTCTACGACGACCCGGAGCCCGAGCTGATCGGCGCGCTCGCAAGCGTGTTGCTAGCCAACTACGATGTCGGTACGGTGCTCAGCGTGGTGCTGCGGTCCAACGTCTTCTATTCTCAGCGCGCCTACAGAGCGCTCGTCAAGAGCCCGCTCGATCTCGTGATCGGTTCGCTCAAGACCTTGGGAGCCAGCGCGGTCGGGCCGGGCATCGACGGCGCGATGGCGCGCATGGGCCAAACCCTGTTGTATCCGCCCAACGTCGCCGGCTGGCCGGGGGGCAGCCAATGGATAAACGAAAGCACCCTGCTCGCTCGGCTTAACTTGCTCAACCAGGTCGTTTACTACCGCCAGTCGGCCGGCTCGGCGTCGGCCCCGGCGATGACCGGGGCCATGCAGCCGCGCGCGGCCATGGCGCCCGCGGGGGGAATCGCCGATCCGGTCAGTTGGATCGGTAATGCCGCCATCGACGATGCGGGCGACGTGACCGAACGCGTGCTGGGATCGATTCTGCAAGACGACAGCACGCCGCAACAACGCGCCACGATACTAGGCTATCTGCAGACGGATTCGGTCGGCAACTTCGTGCGCCTCAACAAAGAGAACATCGACGAAAAAATTCGCGGTGCGGTGAGTCTTGTGTTCGCCATGCCGGCCTATCAACTGATGTGATGCCCCAAGGGAGCAGTCCTGATGCCAAATCGCAAGCAATTTATCATCCAAAGCGCCGGCGCGTTCGGCGGTCTAATGGCGATCGATTCGATCTTCGCGCGCGCGGCCCGGGCGGCTGGCAACGTCTCAAGCGCGGGATCGCCTGCCCAGCGCAGCTTGGTAGTCGTCAATCTTCAGGGCGGCAACGACGGCTTGAACACGGTCGTGCCTTATGGTGATCCCGAGTACTACCGGGGACGTCCAAGCATCGCGATTGCGGCGGCGGATGTGCTCAAACTCGATGGCGACATCGGACTCAATCCCCGCTTGGCGGCGCTCAAAGCGCTATACGATGAGCGCCGGGTGGCGATCTTGCAAGGCGTGCATTATCCCAACCCCAATCTCTCGCACTTCCGCTCGACCGAGATCTGGCAGACGGCCGCACCCGATCGCTATCTGACGACGGGATGGGCTGGGCGTTTCCTCGACAGCGCCGCTTCGCCAGCGAAGAACTTGTTCAAGGGGGTGGCGATCGGTCCAGTCCTACCCAAAATGATGGTGGCTGACAAGACCGACGTTCCAGCTCTGGCCGACGTACGCGGCTTTCGCTTCGGCGGCGCGCGCCAAGAGCAAGCTCGCGCTGACGCCATCTTAAACGGCGACGGCAACCGCTACTCGTTCGATAGTCCATATCTGCAGCTCATCCAAGACGTCGCCCGCGATGCGCGCGCCGCCTCGTCCCAGCTGCCGCATCTTGTGTCCGGGTACAAGTCCGCGGTCGAATATCCGAAAACTCCGTTTGCTCAAGGACTGAACTTGATCTCCGCGATCGTCAACGCAGATCTCGGGACCAAGGTCTTTTACGTCAGCCTGGGATCGTTCGACACGCACGTCGGTCAGCGGCGCCGCCAAGACGTGCTGCTCGAGCAGTTTGCCGGTGGCCTGAAGGCCTTCTACGACGACCTCGGCGCCCACCACACGGACGATCGGGTTCTGACGATGACCTTTTCGGAGTTCGGGCGGCGCGTTAACGAAAACGCCGATGGCGGCACCGATCACGGCACGGCCGCGCCGATGTTCCTCGTGGGCGGCAACGCCAAAGGCGGCTTGTATGGAGATCATCCCAGCCTCAGCGACCTCAATTTCGGAAACCTCAAGTGGCACACCGACTTTCGCTCGGTATACGCCACGGTTTGCGAGCGGTGGCTCGGAGTCAAGGCCGACGCGATCCTCGGCGGATCGTTTCCGACCTTGAACTTCGTCTGACCGGACGCGGGGCTAAGGGCGCGACTTCTAAGTCGCGGTTATCTTTTTGCCTCGTAGCGCACTCGATAGATATACCCGGTGTCATCGCTGACGAAAAGCGAACCGTCCGGCGCAACCGCCAGACCGACCGGCCGGCCGATGACTTTGCCGTCGCCTTTGAGCCAGCCGGTCACGAAATCTTGGACTTTCGTCGGCCGGCCGCGGTCGAAAAACACGGTGACGACTTTGTAGCCGGTCGGCCTCGACCGGTTCCAGGAACCGTGAAAAGCGACGAACGCGGCGCCGCGATAGGGCGCTGGAAATTGCTCCGCTTTGTAAAACAGCAGGCCCAGCGGCGCCGAATGGGCCTGGAACGAAAACGACGGCGGGACGGTCCGCGCGCACTTTGCCGAATCGTTGTATTCGGGGTTGGGAAATCGCTTATCCGACAAACCGTAGCAGTACGGCCAGCCGTAGTTGCCGCCTTCTTTGATCAAGTCCAGCTCGTCCGCAGGCCTATCGTCGCCGATCATGTCTCGGCCGTTGACGACCGCCCATAGCCGATCGCTTTCATCGAAGGCCAGACCGCTCGCATTGCGCAAGCCGGATGCGTATAATCGCCCGCGCCGCCCGTCAGCATCGTAGCGCAAGACCGTTGCGAAGCGGGGGTCGCTTTCGTCACAAACGTTGCACGTAGAGCCCGAAGACACGTAGATGGCCCCGTCACGACCGAGTGCGAGCGCGCGGCGGTTGTGATCGCCGCCTTCGGGCATGTCGGCGAACAGTTTGCGCACCTTGTAGCCGTCGGCCGGGTAATGAAGCTTCTCGACGCCCGACCATGAAGCGACGTAGAGGTCGTTGCCCCGAAAGGCAAGCCCGTGGGCCAGTTCGAGTCCGCTCAGCACCACCGCCGGCGCATCATCCGGCTTGGCACCTGGTTTGATCGCGACGACTTGGCCCTCATCGGGCTGCGAAACCAAGAGGTCGCCGTTGGGCGCAAAGGCGATAAAACGCGCCCCAGGAACGCGGCTGGAGACCAGGCTGATCGCAAAACCCGCCGGGGCGTGGAGGGCGCCGACCGGCGCGGCGGTTGCGCCGCAGCCGCAAGCAGCGACTAGACTCAAGCCAAGCGTCACGAAGCTCGCAGTGCGGCCGATTGAGCGCATGGGCGCCGTTTCGCCGACCGCGGCCCTAACCCCAGCCGGCTAGCTACGCAACGGGTTGTTCGGGCAGAGCCTGCATGCGTATTTGGCGATCCGCTTGAACTCGCGTTGGGTGGCCTCGCGGGGCGCGGTCAAGCGAAAACGCGTGTAGCCGTCGGCAAACGCTTGGGGCTCGTTGGACTGGCCGAAAAGATCGCCCGTGAAGTGCCCACAGCAGTCGGAGCACATGGACAAGGTCGCGAACAACGGGCAGTAATGCTGCGGTCGATCGTGATCGCCGAACCGGTGCCACGCCGCGGCCGAAGCGGGGCGGGGTCCCGATAGTAGATTGTCAATGAGCGTATCGACGGCGTCTCGCATGCACCTACGACCCGACAGGCGAGGTGTTTGTGACCGTCAGCACGCCGCGGCGGAAGGATCATGGAAGAAGACTTGTTCGTTGTGGGTCAGCTAGCCGGCCCCGGCACATATCGCTGCGATGCGTGCGCTAACGAGACGGTGGAGTACGCCTTGTCATTTCAAATCGAGCCGTGCCCATGCGGCGGTGAGACTTTTCACCGCGTCGATTGATAAGCGCCGGCAAACGCTCTCCGGGCTTGGCCCTAGCGCCGGCCCAGCAGCTTCTTTAGATATGCGTCGCTGATGCTGTAGTGTCCGGCCTCTAGGTCGGCACCGCCGCCTTGCGGGTCGCGCCGGTATTTGCTCAGCAGCGAGGCCGCTGCTTGGGACCGTGCGGCTTCCGAGTCCTCGTCCGGAACCCGGCGGCCCCAGAAATAGCCGCCGACGGCGCCTGCGACGACACCCAGAAAAAGCACGCTCATAAACCGTCCGTCATGGACGTCGGCGTCCGCTGCGTTGGCATATGAGAGCAAACCGCCCAAAGCTCCCAGCGCTGCCCCCGCGATTGTGAGCGTAAGGAAGCGTAGAATAGCCCGCGCATTCTTGTTCATCGTAGTAGTTATATCGGCACAGGAAGGCCCAATCGCCGGCCCTAAGCGGCGTCCATGATAAATCGCGAGCGCATGGTGGATCTGGTTCTCGAACTCGTGCGGATCGACAGTCACCCCAGGGAAGAGAAGGCCGTCGCGGATCGTCTGCTGCCGGCTTTGCGCCAAGCCGGCGCAGACGTGCGCATCGATGATGCCGGCCACAAGGTCGGTGGTGACGTCGGCAACCTCATAGCGCGCGTCCCAGGCAACAAGCCAGGCGCTATGCCGTTGCTGCTCTCGGCCCACATGGACACGGTGCAGCCCGGCCAAGGCGTCAAACCGATCCGCGAACCGGATCGCATCCGCAGTGACGGCACGACGATCCTAGGCGGCGACGACAAGAGCGGCTTGGCGGTGATCGTCGAGGTGCTGCGTGTCTTATCGGAACGCGCGCTCGCGCACGGGGACATCGAGGTCGCCTTCACGATTTGCGAAGAGGTCGGCTTGCTGGGCGCCAAGCACCTTAGCGCCGATGCCGCCAGTGCTCGATGCGGGATCGTGCTCGATTCGCCGCACGCCTCGACTTTGGTCACTTGGGCGCCGTCCGCGGACCACTTCCAGTTCATAGTGCATGGACTGGAAGCGCACGCGGGCGTCTGCCCCGAGCAAGGGATTTCCGCGGTTAGGGTGGCGGCCGAAGCGATCGCCGCGATGCCGCTCGGGCGCATCGACGACCAGACCACGAGCAACGTCGTCATCGTCGAAGGCGGCCAGGCTACCAACGTCGTGCCCAACCGCTGCACCGTCCGTGGCGAAGCGCGGTCCTTGATCGCCGACCGCTTGGACCGCCAGACGGCGGCCATCCGGCGCTGTTTTCAAGACGCAGCCGCCGCTGCGACCGCAACTGTGAACGGCCAGGCGCGCCGCGCCTGGGTCGAGGAGACGATCGAGCGGCAATACGAAGGCATGAAGGTACCGGACGATGCGCCGATCGTTCGGCGCGTCATCGAAGCGGCGCGCAGCGTCAACCACACCGTGCGAACCGAGAGCATCGGCGGCGGCTCCGACGCCAACGTCTTCAACCGGCGCGGAATCCAAACGGTCAACCTCGGCACCGGCATGCGCGCGATCCACACGGTCAACGAGTGGATCGATCTCAAGGACTTTTACGCCTGCGCCGACACAGTTTTGGCGTGCTGCACGATGTAGGCGCCAATCCGAGCTGCTGCTGAGCGATCGCGTCAAGCCTGATTTCCGGCCCGGACTGAAGGGCGACCGCCGCGCAGCTCCAAACCGTTGACCATGCTCGGATCTCGCGCGCCGTGGGCCCGATCGGATGTGCCGGCCGTTTTAGGGCTGATCGCGGCCTTTGCGGCACTGTTTTTGCTGAGCTTTGTCGGGTTGGGCGGTCTCACCAGCGCCCTGATCTGGCCGGTCAGCGTCTTGTGGCTGTCGCATCCGCTGCTCTGGCAGCCGTTCACTTTTCCCTTCGTGCACGGCGACTTCATGAGCCTGATCGTCGACGCCCTCGTGTTGTACTTCTTCGGGGGCTCGCTCGAACGGGCTTGGGGCGCACGGCGCTTTTTGATATTCTTCGCGCTCAGCGGCCTAGTAGCTGGCCTAGCCGTGATGATGCTTTCTGCGCTCAACGGCGGCGGCGCCGTCTTCGCCGGGATGGTAGGAAGCTTCATAGCGGTGGTCGTCGCGTTCGCGGCGCTCAACCCGTATGCGACGGTCTATCTCGTCGTGTTCCCCCTGCAGGCGCGTTGGCTGGCGGCGATAGTGGCGTGCTACGACCTGTTCGCCGGCTATATGCGTTACGGCGGCCGCCTAAACGCGTTCGTCGCGATCGCAGTCGTGGCGTGTTTTGCGTGGTTGTATGCAACCGGCCGGACCGGGGTGGCGCGCAGCGCGCTCGTGCGCCCATCGCTAGCCGACCGCCTGGCACAGTGGCGGCAGCGCCGGCGCATGCGCCAGTGGCAGCGCCGCGTGGCGCGAATCGAGCGTCCCAAGGACTTATTCCGCGATTAAAAGCGATACGATAGCTTTCGCAGCTTGACTTTAGCGTATTAACTTTATATATTCTGCTTAATATGGCCGTAAACGCGCCTAACGACCCGCTGTACCTAATCAAAACTGGCCGGCGCAACGCTGAGGGGCCCCTTTACCATCAGGTCGCACTGACGATCGCCGACCTGATAGCGGCCGGCAGCCTGCCGCGCGGCTCGGTAATGCCACGGGTGCGCGATCTGGCCGAAGGGCTAAACGTCAGCATCGTTACGGCGGCGCACGCTTACCGGGTCTTAGGCGAAAAGGGCCTGCTCGCGGGCCGGCCGGGAGTCGGAACCTTCGTCGCTGACTTACCTGCTCACCCGGCCGAATCGCCCGCGCCGGACGCGCGGACTTTAGCCTGGCAGGAAGCGTTTGTGCGTCACAAGGGGACGTCGAACCTCGGCTACATCTATCGTCTGCCCGAAGCGTGCGGCCATGCGACTTGGAGCTTCTTCAGCGTGCCGGCGCACGGCGGAGAACTGCTGGCGCCGACAAAGCGCGCGATGAAGCGCATCGCCCTGGATGCTGAAATATCCGCCTGCCATCCCACCGATACTCAGGGGTTGCCGGAATTGCGGGCCGCCCTTTCCGCACACCTGCGCGAAGAGGGGATCGAAGCGGGCGCGGACCGGGTCCTGATAACGAACAGCTTCGAAGAGACCCTGGTGCTCGCGCTGCTCGCTTTTTGCCGCGAGGGCGATTGCGTCGCCATGGAGGACCCGACTCAGTTCTGCCTGGTCGATGCGGTGCGGCTGCGCGGCATGCGGGTCGCGGGCGTGCCAATGGACGATAAGGGCATGCGGACCGACGTTTTGGAGACTTTGGCGGCGCGCGAGTCGATCCGTATGGTCATCGTCACGCCGCGCTCGCAAAACCCAACGGGCGTCGAGCTGACACCCAGCCGGCGCGAGCACTTAAGCGAGATGGCCGCGCGCCACAACTGGCTGATCTTCGAGTGCGACCCGTTCGCGCCGCTGACCTATCGCGGCCGGCCCCAAGCACCGCTGTTCTGTTCCGACCGCGACGGTCGAGTGATCTATGCCCGTCCGGTGTCGCGCGGACTGCTCATGAACCTCGGAGCGACGGTCGCGACCGGGCGAATCTTGGAGCAGCTCGTCCACGCCAAAGACATTATCGACCGCGGCTCCGACGTGTTTTTGCAGTTCATCCTCAAGCGGTTGTTCGAAGGCGGTTCGATCTCGCGCCAGGACGCCCAAATGCGCCGCCAGTGGGGCGATCAGATGGCCGCTCTGCTCGGTGCGCTCGATCGCGCCATGCCGAACTCGATGCGCTGGACGCGGCCGCGCGGCGGAGGTTCCGTGTGGGTCACCATGCCGGACGGCTGCTCGGCCGAAACGCTGTTGAGCCGCTGCCTCGACCGGGGGATCTCGTTCATACCCGGCCGCGCTTTTTCGGTCAGCGATCGGCACGAGCGCTGCTTCCGTCTGGCGATCGGCTCGATGCCGCCCGCGCAGATCATGGAAGGCGTGAAGCGGCTCGCGCAGGTCGTGTCAGGTTATTTGTCCGAGGCACAACGCGGAAGAAATCGATCGCCCCTCGCCAGAGTCTCGTGAAGCAGGCGCCCTACGCGCGCTCGGTTTTGTTTTGGCGAGCGCTGACTGCGATCGTGGCCCTTTGTCTTTACGTCATCGCCGACAGCGATACGATCTACGAAGCCACCTCGCCGTCGGCGCTGAGTTATCACGTCGTGCTGCGCAAGAGCTACAGCGTCGTGGCTTTCGCGCTCGTAGGCTTCTGCTTCGCCAAAGCACGCAAGTGCGACGAAAAGCCCGCGGCTCCGCTGCTGACTGGTGCCGTGGTGGGGGCCTTTAGCCTGGCGATCGAGATCACGCAGGCATTCTTAGGCCCGCCCGAAGGGCTGGGCTGGAACGCCGCCGACACGGCGATGGGTTTCGTCGGCGGCGTGCTCGGCGGGCTGGCCGCCAAGTAACGCATGCGGCCTCGAGCCGGCGCAGGGGCCTAATCCGATCAACGACAAGTGCGGCGCATGAAATACCTTGCCTGCGCGGCGCTTTGCCTAGCTTTAGCCGCTCCGCTAAGCGCCTCGGCTAGACCGGTGGCCGCCGAAGACCTTTTCAAGCTCAAGTTCGTTTCCGCGCCTCGCATGTCGCACGGCGGCGCGCAGGTCGCATTCGTCGTGACGACGCTGGATGGAGCCAAGAACAAGTACCGCTCCAACATCTGGGTCGCCGAAGTCGCGACCGACCGCGTCCGCCAGCTGACTCGCGGCGACAGCGATAGCGATCCGCAATGGTCGCCCGACGATCGCTCGATAGCCTTCAGCAGCGGGCGGGCATCCGGCTCGCAGATCTACCGCATAGATCTGGCGGGTGGTGAAGCCGAGCAGCTGACCAAAGCGCAGCACGGAGCGTCGGGGCCCGTGTGGTCACACGACGGCTCGCGCATCGCCTTCGATGCCGCCACCGTCGACCCGCCGGCCGGCGCCCAAGTGAACTGGAAAGCGGCCGGGCTGACGCCGGATGCCCGCCAGCGCAAGACGGACGTGCGCACGATCGACGTCTTGCACTTTGAAGACAACGGCGTCGGCGAGACGTACGATCAGCATTCGCACATCTGGGTCATGCGCTCGGACGGATCGTCGGCCAAAGCGCTGACCGGCGGAAGTCGGTGGTCGGAGCACGGTGCGGTGTGGTCTCCTGACGATAGGCAGCTCGCTTTTAACTCCTACCGCTCGGACGATCCGTCGCTGTTCGGCGATGACATCTACATCGTCCAGTCGGCGGGCGGGGCGGCGCGGCGCCTTCCCCTCGGGCACAAGTTGTCCGAGGGACCCGTTTGGGCACCGGATGGCGGCTCGCTTTGGTACTTCGTAGCGTCCGAGCCCGATCCGGCCGGCTACCCGGGTGTCGCCCAAGCTCGGGCCGACGGCAGTGGCGAGCGTGTCATCGTCCGAGAAAACACGATCGCCTTCGGCGACGCCATTCTGACCGACATGCGTGAAGGCGGGGAAGGCTGCGGGCCGCTGCTCGAACCTCGCGGCCGCTGGTTTATCGCCGAAGCCAGCAGCCCCGGCGCGACGACGCTGCTGAAAATCGACGCCCTAACCGGCAGCGCAACTCGGGTAGCAGGCGGCGATGCTGAGATCACCGCGTGTTCGCTCAGCGCGGACGCCTCTAAGATCGCTTTCGTACGCACCGACGCCGCGCATCCGGCCGAGCTGTACGTGGCCGGCGGCGACGGCGCGGGCGTCAAGCAGCTGACGCAGTTCAACCGCGATTACTTGGCTAGCGCGGACATCTCTACGCCGCTTGAGTTTTCGGTCAAGGACCGAGCCGGATTTGCAGTCCATGCGTGGATCATGCACCCACCGCATTTCGTGCGCGGCCGCCGCTACCCCACGGTGCTCGACATCCACGGCGGCCCGCAGACCGAATTCGGCGACTCGTTCTTCCAGGAGTTTCAATACATGGCCGGACTGGGCTACAACGTGGTGTATGCCGATCCGCGCGGCAGTGTCGGCTTCGGTTATCCTTTCGAATCGGCGCTTTCCAAGAGCTGGGGCGACCCGATGTTCGAGGATGAGATGGCCGTGCTCGACGCGGCAGTCGCGCGGCCCGAAGTGGACGGCGCGCGCCTCGGCGTCTCGGGCGGCAGCTACGGCGGCTACGCGACGCTATGGGTTCTCGGTCACACTCAGCGGTTCAAGGCCGCGGTTGCCGAGCGAGCAGTCAGCAACATGCTATCGCAATACTTGGCGGCGGACTACGCCTCTAAACAGACCGGGCGCCACGACCTCGGCAACCCGTGGAATCACTTCGGCGCGTACTGGGCACAGTCGCCGCTGGCCTATGTCGATCGGGTGACGACGCCCTTGCTGCTGCTGCACAGCGACAACGACATCAGAACGCCGATCGATCAAACGCTGCAAGAGTACTCGGCGCTGAAGATACTGGGTCGAACCGTACGCTACGTGGCCTTCCCGCGCGAGAATCACGACCTGTCGCGCACCGGGGAGCCGATCCATCGCGTCGAGCGCCTCCACATCATCAGCGCCTGGCTCGGCAAGTATCTGCGCCCGTAAACCACTTAAGAGGGGCGCACGACTTCTTCTAGCTTTGCACGGTCCAGGCGCGCGACGCGCCCGCGCTTAAGTTCTATAGCGCCGACCTCTTGTAGATGAGAGAGCGCGCGGCTGCCCATGTCCCGAACCGTGCCGACCCTGGCAGCGAGGTCGGTCTGAGTGATGCGCTCTATGCCGCCGACACCACGAGCCAAGCCGGCTGCGGGCGAGGCGTAGTCTAGCAGAACGCGCGCGATGCGGGTGAGGACCCGACCGAAAGCGAGATTTCCGGCGGCGCCGCTCAACCTGCGCTGCCGCTGCGCGAAGAAACGCGCGCACCCGGCGGCGATCTCGGGACTGCGCGCCAGCATGCCGCGCATGAACGCGGCGGGCAGCTCTATCGTGTCGACTTCGCCGCGCGCGACGACGGTCGCTTCGGCCGTGCCCTCGTCGAAGACGGCAGCTTCGTTATACATGCTGTACGGCAAGACGTCGTAGAGCACGATCTCGCGCCCTTCTTCGGGCGTCAAGGTCACTTCGACGACGCCGCGCCGCACCACGCCCAGCGCCGGCGCATTTACGCCTTCGGCGACGATGATCATGCGGTCGTGATAAGAGCGTTCCTTAGCGATGCGGTCAACCTCGCGCATGATCTCGCGCGAAGCTCCCCGGAACATCGTGCAGCGGCGCAAGAACGCCAGCCGCGGCGGGTCGCCGACAACCGAAGCATCCGGCAGTCGCGTGAGCGTGATGGACCAGCTGCCGTCTCCGAGGTTGCGCACGTCCCACAAAATGATGCCTTCGCGCTCCGCTTCCATCGAGACGCGCAACGCCTTAGGCTCGTGGTCGTTGATGAAACGCACCGCCTGACCCGGCCGCAGCGGATCGAAGCCCGCAAGCATCCGATCGTGCCGTTCCCAAGTGGGCAGCCGTCGCAGGTCGATCTGCTCGACCGGCTCCGCAGAGTTCGAATTAAAGGCCATAGCGCAAGTCGCTCACCAACGGAACGCGCCGATCGCTTGCCAGCCCTCCGGCGACGTGCCCGTCCAATCGAAGAACATCTCGCCCAACGCACCGGCTCGCTTGGAGCCTTCCATCGACCATGTGATCTCCTGGGGCGATGGGACGCCGGTCGCCGTCGGCGTTGCGACCTCGCCGACATCGACGCTCTGGCCGGCCACATTGACCGGAACCGCTCGGCCGGAAAGAGCGCGCGTCTGAGCGACCGCTTGGGCGCATGCCGTCTTCACTTCTTCTTCGGTGTAGCGGTGATTGGAAGACGCGAAGTGGTAGTGCCAGTACTCCATCGGCTGCATGACGCTTGCGTACGGGGCGATGCGCGCGTACGGATAATCTTTATTCGTCCAATGGGTCATGTGAGGCGATATGACAGTCGCGACGATGAGGTATTGCGGCCCGACCGCCAGCCGCGCCATCTGCATGTAGTCGACCATGTCCTGTTTGGCGGCATCTCCGTCGCCCATGTAGTCGGAACCGTTTTCGATGTCCAGCGCCAGACCGCCGAAGCCGTTCCCGCGCTGCGTACGGTAACGCGCGGTCGACACCGCCTCGGCCACATCTTCGGTCGTGCCCCGGCGCGGAACTTCCCAAGCCAACAGATTGATGCCCGCCGCGGCCGCTCCATCGATGACGCGGTCCACCCAGCTGCGCGCGGCCGGATTGTCGGACTCGAAAAACGCGCCGTAGGCCATGCGCAGCTCGATGTTGCGCACGCCGGCGCTGCGCGCCTGGATGATGAGCGCATCGGGGTCAAGGCGCGCCCAGCCGTGGTCGCCGTCGGGGGTGGGGGCAAAGTACAAGAACATTCCTTTGCCGGAGATGGCCGTTATGTCCGAGGGCGGCATGGCAGCCGGCGGCGCCACGGGCACGGAGGCGGCCTTGGCTATCAAGCCGTGCAGGGTGGCTGCAATCGTGTAGCGATAGCTGACGCCCGGATCCACGTCGCCATCGCGCCACGTGTGCGCGTTGGGCGAAAGCGAAGCGATAAGACGCGGATGGCGGTCGGCGGCCGACTGACGGAACAACTTGTAGTCCAACACTCCGACCGCGCTTGCAAGGGGCGTCCAGCCGACGTTGACCAGATGCGGACCGACCGCTTGGGAGACGACCGCCAGCGATACGATACCGTCGGGCGGCGCCGGCAGCGTCACGGTCGCGTTACCCAACGCCGGGGTGTTGGACTTCGCGTTCAGCGTCACGCTTTGGCTTTGCCGCAAGGTGACCTGCGCGGCGGGATCCGAGTACACGCGGCGCACCAGCCCCAAAACATCGCCGGCGGTCGCGGAGAAGTCGACATCGCCGCGGACTTGCGGCACGTCTGCGCCGCCGGCATCCTGATATGACGCCTTGACGACGGCCGCCCACGTTCCGTCAGCGGTCAGCCGCCACGGACCCGGCGCCAGCCGAAACGTCGTAGGCGGTGGTCCGGGAGCGATCGTCGGCAACGCCGCCGGCACGGCCGTTGGTTCCGCCGCTCGCGCAACGCCGACGGCGGGAGCCAGTCTCAGCCATTGCATCCCGAGCAGCGCCGCGACGATCGCGCTCGCGATAGCCGCCGACAGCCGGGCGTTGCCGTCCCCGGCGATTTTTGGCAGCTTGGGCTGCGAGCGCAGGGTGCGGCTCACGCCGCCGCCGTAGTCAGACTCAGATGGCGACGTTCGTAGCGCGCCGCCTCTTGCAGAGCGTACCGACACTGCTGGGCGTCACGGTCTTGACCTTCGTGCTCTTGCACATCGCGCCAGGCGGTCCGGCGTTGGCGCTCGGTGGCGAAAAAGCATCGCCGGCCCAAGTCGCCAACATCTCGCGAGCGCTCGGTTTGGATCAGCCGCTTTACGAGCAGTATTGGTTGTGGCTCGGGCGGTTGGTGCACGGCGACTTGGGCTTCTCCTTCATCCGACAATCTCAAGTGGGAGCCCTCATCGCCCAACGGCTGCCCCAAACGCTCATCCTCATGCTGACATCACTGCTGCTCTCGCTGCTCATCGCGCTGCCGGTCGGCGTGAACCAAGCCGCGCGCAGAGGCAGCGCGTTCGATACGGCGGCCAGCATATTGGTATTCGTAGGCTGGTCAATGCCGACGTTTTGGTTCGGCACGCTGCTGATCATCTTCTTCGCCGTGGACCTTCACTGGTTTCCCGTCGGCGGCCTTCAGGTCATCGACGTGCCCACCTTCGACTGGCCGTCTCGCCTAGCGCATCTCGCGATGCCGGCCGCCACGCTCGCCATCGTATCGCTGGGCGGCTGGACCCGCTACATACGCGGCAGCATGGCCGAACAGTTCGCTCAGGACTACGCGCGCACGGCGGTCGCTAAGGGGCTCGCTCCTCAAGTCGTGCTCTACAAGCACCTCTTGCGCAACGCGCTCATTCCTTTCATCACGCTGGTCGGCTTGGCGCTGCCGGGACTCTTCGGCGGAGCGGTGATCACTGAGCAAGTCTTCGCCTACCCGGGCATGGGACAGCTCTTCTGGCAGTCGGCCGTCGATCGGGACTATCCCACTTTGCTCGGCATGACGGTCATATCGGCCGTACTTGTGATCGTCGGAAACCTAGCCGCCGACGTCGCCTATGCCGTCGCGGATCCGCGCGTCCGCTATGAATGAAGCGCGGTCAATTCCATTGCGGCGTTTGGCGCTGCCGCCGTTCGTCGCGGCCGGCATGGTGTGGCTTGGCGCCGTAATAGTCGCCTGTCTCGTCGGCCCGGCGCTGTCGCAGCATGACCCCGACGCGGTCGACGTCACGCATCAGTACTTGGCGCCGAGCGCGGCGCATTGGTTGGGAACTGACAGCCTCGGACGCGACGAGTTCGTGCGCCTCCTGCTCGGCGGCCGCATTTCGCTGCTCGTCGGCTTCGTCGCGGCTATCGTCGCGATCGCGATCGGCACCGCCTACGGAACCGCGGCCGGTTATTACGGCGGCCGCATCGACGCGCTGATGATGCGCATCGTCGACGTGCTGCTGTCCGTGCCGACGCTGTTCTTGCTGCTGTTCTTGGCGTCGATGTTCCGGGGCAGCTTGCTCAGCCTGATGTTCGTCATCGGGGTGACATCGTGGCTGGGGCCGGCGCGGCTGGTGCGCGGGGAGGTTTTGAGTTTGCGCGAGCGCGAGTACGTCGAGGCGGCTCGTTCTCTGGGCGCCGGCGATGCCAGGGTCATGTTTCGGCATTTGATGCCCAACGCGTTGGGCACCATAGTCACGACTACGACTTTCATGGTAGCCGGCGCGATGCTCGCCGAGACGGCGCTGTCCTATCTCACGATCGGCGTGCGGCCGCCGACGCCATCGTGGGGCAACATGCTGAGCTCTGCTCAAAAGGATATATTCGCCGGCGCGCTGTGGCTCATTATGCCGCCGGGGCTGGCGATTTTAGGCACGGTGTGCGCGCTCAATTTT
Source organism: Vulcanimicrobiota bacterium (assembly GCA_030853635.1). GTDB lineage: Bacteria > Vulcanimicrobiota > Vulcanimicrobiia > Eremiobacterales > Eremiobacteraceae > Mawsoniella. Next base: position 23,427 of record JALYUR010000030.1, read on the forward strand.
ATCGGCGACTGGCTGCGCGAGCGGGCAGTGTGAACCACATGAGGCCCAGCGCCGCGGTACTGCTGGCTTGCATCATCCTCGGCAACGCCGCGCTGAGCGGCTGTTCGGCGCGTAGCGCCGAGACGCGCGAACCCGATGCGGTCGTGTGCGGCTGGATCGCAAGCCCCGACGGCTTCGACCCGCTGACGTCGCATTTTTTTTTTTATTATATGGTGTACTACGAGATCTACACGCCGCTCATCGATCTCGGGCCCGACATGCTGGCGCGCTGGTCGACCAGTCTCGTGCGTTCGGTTCAGATCACCGA
>JALYUR010000069.1 GCA_030853635.1 Vulcanimicrobiota bacterium
GCGCAGTCATCGAGGATCTCAAGATAGTCGCAGCGGCGTTGACGGATCGCTCGGCGCCTTGACAGCTGGATGTCGGCTAACCGGAGGGAAGATGAGCCGTCGTGTGAGCGCGAGCGGGGGTGGCCGCGTGGCCGTGCTGCGTCACTGCTCGCAGCTGCTGGCAGGCAACGCCTTGGGCGACCCCTGCGAGCGCGACCTGTATTGCTATTTGCCGCCGTCTTATGAGAAATCCGACCGGCGCTATCCGGTTATCTACTTCCTCTCCGGCTTCACCGGCACGGGCCGCATGCTGTTCAATTTCGACCCGCTCGCGCAATCGCTGGATCAGCGACTGGACCGGCTCATCGCGGCCGGCGATATGCCGGAGATCATCTGCGTCGCTCCTGATTGCTTCACGCGCTTGGGCGGCAGTCAATACTGCGACTCGACGGCGACCGGCAGCTACGAAAGCTATGTCTGCGACGAGATCGTGCCGTTCGTCGACGAGCGGTTGCGCACCCAAATCGGCCCGCAGCATCGCGGCGTCACCGGCAAATCGAGCGGCGGTTATGGCGCTTTGCGTTTGGGCATGCGCCATCCGGACGTCTTCGGCGCCTTAGGTTCGCATGCGGGCGACGCTTACTTCGCCTTTTGCTATTTGCCCGATTTCCCAAAGTTCGTGCTGGGCATCGAGCGGCACGGCGGGGTCGAGCGCTTCGTCCGCGCATTCGCACAGATGCCCAAGAAGACCAAAGATGCGATGGAGGTCATGAACATCCTGGCTATGGCCGCCTGCTACTCACCGAAACCGCAAGCGCCGCTTGGCATCGATTTGCCGGTGAGCCTCCCCGGCGGCGAGATCCGGCCGGACGTATGGGACCGCTGGCTTGAAAATGACCCGGTCTACATGGCTAAGCGCCACGCCGGCGCTTTGCGTTCGATGAAGGCGATCTACTTGGATGCCGGCCTGCGCGACGAATTCAACCTGCAGCTGGGAGCACGCATCTTGTGTTCACGGCTGGACGACCTGCGGATTTCTTACCTGCACGAAGAGTTCGACGACGGGCACATGGGCATCGTCTACCGCTACGACCGATCGTTGGTCGAACTCGCCAAGGTGTTGGCTTAGCGCCCGGCGTTGCGGCGCCGATGACGAGCCCCGGCCCGCGGCCGGGCGACATCTTGATCTTTTACAACGCGAGGGGGCTGAGCCGCTTCATCACGCTGTTGTGCCGGTCGCCGTTTTATCACGTGGCGCTGTCCGCGGGCGGTGACGAGGTCGTCGAGGCCCGACCCAACGGCGTTGCGCGCCGCCATCTGTCGACGCCGCCGGTCCGCTCGGACTACGCCGTGGTGCCGGCGCCAAACGACACGGGCGGCGCGGCGCTGCGTTGGGCGATGTCCAAGATCGGAGACGGTTACGATCCGCTCGACCTGGCCGTCATCGCGCTCGACCGCGTCTTCGCCCACGTTCGGATCAACTATGTGGTCGGCGATCGCTTCACGTGCGGGGAGTTCGTCGCAACGGCTTTTGAAAAAGCGGCCGCGCCGCTGTTTACGGACATCGATCCCACCGACGTCGAGCCCGCTGACTTCGCGCGCTTTCTGCAGCCGGACGTGCGGCGCGCCATCGAACGCAAGGCGCGCATGATGATGGCCTGGCGGCGTTGAAACCATCGGCAGTGCGGTCGGGCCTTTAACCCGCCGCTTCACCAGCTGCGGAGCATCGGACATCCATGAGCGTGACCAAGGACTCGCATCCTAAGGCATCCTGCCACAAAGTTTACGTCGACGGACCGCACGGCATGCGGGTGCCGGCCAGCCAGGTTCATCTGACCGACGGAACCCACTTTCGGCTCTACGATACGAGCGGCGCTCACTCCGACCCCGGTGCCGATGTCGATCTTCGCAAGGGCTTAGCGCCGCTGCGCGGGCCGTGGATCGCGGCGCGCAACGACGTCGAGGTGCTGGCCACGCCGACGTCTGCTTATCGCCGCGAGCGCGAGGCCATGCCCGAACTCGACGGCCTGCGCTTCGGCCAGCGCCGCGCTGCGTTGCGCGCTCGGGCCGGCCGCAACGTGACCCAAATGCACTACGCCCGGCGCGCTGAGATAACGCCCGAGATGGAGTACGTGGCGATCCGCGAGAACGTCGCCGCCGGCTTCGTCCGCGACGAGATAGCGCGCGGGCGCGCCATCATACCTTCCAACGTCAATCACCCCGAGTCGGAGCCGATGATCATCGGCCGCAACTTCCTCGTCAAGATCAACGCTAACATCGGCAATTCGGCCGTGTCGTCCTCGATCGACGAGGAGGTCGAGAAGCTGACCTGGGCGACCCGTTGGGGCGCCGACACGGTCATGGATCTCTCGACCGGCAAGAACATCCACGAAACCCGCGAGTGGGTCGTGCGCAACTCGCCCGTTCCGATCGGCACGGTGCCGATCTATCAGGCGCTGGAAAAAGTCGGCGGCAAGACCGAGCGGCTGACGTGGGAGATCTACCGCGACACGCTGATCGAGCAGGCCGAACAAGGCGTGGATTATTTCACGATTCACGCCGGCGTGCTGCTGCGCCATATCCCGCTGACCGCCAAACGCGTCACCGGCATCGTCTCGCGCGGCGGCTCGATCATGGCGCAATGGTGCCTGATGCACCACCAGGAAAATTTTCTATACACCCATTTCGAGGACATCTGCGAGATCATGGCCGCCTACGACGTCGCCTTTTCACTCGGCGACGGACTGCGCCCCGGCTGCATCGCGGATGCAAACGATGAAGCTCAGTTCGGCGAGCTCGACGCGCTCGGCGAATTGACGAAGATAGCATGGCAGCACGACGTGCAGGTCATGATCGAGGGACCCGGCCACGTGCCGATGGACCTCATCAAGGAGAACATGGATCGCCAGCTGGCGACCTGCGAGGAGGCGCCGTTTTACACGCTAGGACCGCTGGTGACCGACATCGCTCCGGCCTACGACCACATCACGAGCGCGATCGGAGCGGCGATGATCGGGTGGTTCGGAACGGCGATGCTGTGCTACGTCACGCCTAAGGAACACCTGGGCCTGCCCAACAAGAAGGACGTCAAAGACGGCGTCATCACGTACAAGATAGCCGCTCATGCCGCCGACCTTGCAAAGCGCCACCCAGGCGCGCGCGAACGGGACGACGCGCTGTCCAAGGCCCGCTTCGAGTTCCGTTGGGAAGATCAGTTCGCGCTGTCGCTCGATCCTGAAGCGGCGCGGTCATTTCACGATGAGACGTTGCCGGCTGAGGGCGCCAAGAGCGCGCGCTTTTGTTCGATGTGCGGGCCGCAGTTCTGCTCGATGCGCATCACCCAAGACGTTCGCGATTACGCCGCCGCGCTGGAGCACGAGGCCGCCCACGCGAAGGAGCTGCAGCGCACGTAACAGCGCTTTTTGACGGCGTCGGCTCCAGCCCGATAAAGGCTGACTAAAGCGTGGCCGAACGCGTGCGGGTTGCGGTTGTCGGCGCAGGGCTGATCGGCGCCGCCGTCGGCTATGAACTCGCCGACGCCGGCATAGAAACGCTCGTAGTCGATGCCGCCGCTGAGCCGGCCGCCGGCATCAGCCGCTCAAACTCGGGCATCGTCCACACCGGTTTTGATTCCACGCCCGGAACGCTCGAGACGGCGATGATCCGCAGTCAGGCGGCGCGCTGGCGGGCGCTGTTCGACGCGCTTGGGGTCCCCTATCAGGTTCCCGGCGCGCTGCTCGTCGGCGCTGAGGCAGCGGACGCGGAAAGTCTCGCTAAGCTAGCGGCTAACGCCGCGCGCAACGGAGTCAGCTGCCAGATCCTCGATGCTCGCGATTGCCTGCGGCTGGCTCCGCAGGTCAGGGCCGCGGCCGGCCTGCTGATCCCCGAAGAGGCCCTGACCGATCCGTACGAAGTCACGCGGCGCTTGCTCGGCGCGGGTCCGCCGGCGCGCTTCGGGTGCTCGGTCGACGAGGTGGCAGAACGCGGAGAGCACGCGATGCTGCGCGGCGGCGACTTGCGCCTGGAAGCCGACTTCGTCGTGAACTGCGCGGGCCTGTACGCCGACGACATCGCCGCCGACGGCAGCTTTAGCATCACCGCGCGGCGCGGTGACTTCATCGTCTACGACAGCGGCGCTTGCGACCTGGTACGGCACATCTTGCTGCCGCCCCCGAGCCGGCACAGCAAAGGCGTGCTGGTGTTTCCAACGCTGTACGGGTTTGTCTGCGCCGGCCCGACCGCCGTGGACCAAACCGACAAAGCCGACTGGCGCCCTGACCCGCGGGTCGTCGCATACATCCGGGAGCGGGCCGAGGCGTTGGTTCCCAAACTCGCTTCTCACCGCGTCGTCGATTCGTGGACCGGCTTGCGCGCGGTCGGTCATCCGCACAACTACATCGTGCAGTGGTCGCACAGGGTGCCTGCGATGTTGCACGTCGCGGCGATCCGTTCTACCGGCCTGTCGGCCTGCTTAGGCTTGGCCGACTACGTGCGCTCGCTGCTAGGCGTGCGCGGAGTCCGCTCGGCGCGCCGGCTCCGCAACCTTGGCCGTCCTCCTGACTACGACGCGCCGCGGCCATGGTGGCGGCGGTTGGCCGACATCCGCGCCGGCGCTTAGCCGTGCTGGTCGGCATCGATCAAGGCACCAGCGGGACCGCCGTCGTTGCGTACGACGATTTGCTCAAACCCATAGCGCGCGCCTACCGTCCGCTGCGCAGCCGCCGCCCGTTGCCCGGCCGGGTGGAGCAAGATCCCGACGACATCGTCGAAACCATCGTCGAGGCAGTAGCGCAGGTCCAAGACGCGATCGGCTCGCAGCCGATCGACGCGGCGGGCGTCGCTAACCAAGGCGAGACCGTCGTCGCTTGGGATCGCGAAAGCGGACGTGCGCTAGGGCCCGCGATCGTCTGGTCGGATCGGCGTGGAGAAGAACTGGCCGATCGCTTGCGCGCGGCGGGTCAGGCGCCTGATATCTGCGCAACGTCGGGTTTGCGCTTGGACGCATACTTCAGCGCCGCGAAATATGGCTGGCTGCTCGAGCACGACCCGGCAGTTCGCCGATCCGCATGCGCTGCAACGCTGAGCCTCGGCACGACGGAGAGTTGGCTGCGCCGGCGGCTCGGCGATGGACGCTACCTCAGTGACCGGTCGACGGCCTCACGAACTCAACTGCTCGGACTGCACAGCGGAGCGTGGGAGCCCGCGCTCTTGCGGCCCTTTGGCGTGCCGGAGCGGGCCTTGGCCGAAGTGGTGCCGTGCCTTTGCGACTGGGGCGACCTGCACCATCCGTCGTGGAGAACGTCGATGCCGTGGCGCGCGTCGCTCGTCGATCAGCCGGCGGCGTTGGCCGGCAATGGCGCAATGGAGCGCGGCTCGATCAAGGTCACGTACGGAACAGGCTGCTTTTGCGTGCTCAACGCCGGCGGCCAAGCGCCCGAGCCGGATGGCGATCTGCTCGCATCGGTGGCGTGGAGCGACGTCGCCACGACGACATATGCACTCGACGGCGGCATCTTCTCGGCGTCCTCTGCGCTGCAATGGCTGGAGCAAATGGGCATCCTGCGCGACGCAGTCGAAGCATCGGATGTCGCGCTGTCGGTCAGCGGCTGCGCCGGCGTGCGATTCTTGCCCGCGCTGGACGGTCTGGGCGCACCGTGGTGGGATACATGCGCCCGCGGCACCCTCGGCGGCTTGAGCACGGCGACGACCGGGGCGCACATCGTCCGCGCGGTCCTGGACGCGATCGCATTTCGGGTGCGCGACGTGCTCGAGGCGTTTTGGCGCAAGGGCTTTGCAAAGCCGGCGCAGCTGCCGGTCGATGGCGGCCTGACGCGCAACGACTATCTCATGCAGCGCCAAGCCGACGTCTTGGGGCTGCCGGTCGCTCGAGCCGCCGATCATGAAGCGACGGCGCTGGGGGCCGCTGCCCTGGCCGGTGCCTCGGCCGGCGTCTTGGCGCTCGCCGACTTGGCGCAGCTGGCGAGGCGCACGCAGATTTTCGACCCGCGGCTGTCAGCGGACCAAAGAGATGCTCAGTACGAGCGCTGGCTGGCTTGGCTCGCGCTCGCTCGCCGTTCTGGTTAGATCTCCCAGCTGGCCGCGTTCCACCACGGGCAGCCGACCGGCTCCGGCTTGAAGTTGCGCAGGTCGGTGTTGTAGGCGTCGATATTCGATTTCCAGACCAAGAAGATGGCCGGAGCCTGCCCGAACATTAGGCTTTCGACGCGCGCATAGTCGCTCTTGCGCTGCAGGATATCGTACGTGTGCAACGCGTGCTGTTGGAGCGCCCCGATGCGCGGATCTTTGAAAAAGGTGTAGTTGTCGCCCATCGGCGGCACTTGACCCGGTCCCATCGTCTGCGTGTTGTCGGGGTCAAACGCCGGAATCTGCCATTCGTAAAGCGCGAGATCGTAATGGCCGTTGGCCAGCACGCCCCGATCGCCGTAAGTCGCGTACAAGATATCCGATGGGTAGTTGTGGACGCTGACCTTGACGCCTATCTTGCGCAAGTCTTGCTGGACGAGCAGTTCGGCTTCCTCTCGTTCGACTCGGCCGGTAGCGGTCGTCAATTCAAGCGTCAGCGGCTGGCCGTTTTTTTGCAAGACGCCGTCGCGGCCCGGAGTAAAACCGGCTTGGGCGAGCAGCGCTTTGGCCAACCCGGGCTCGTAGGGCCGAGCTGCTCCCCTGGGGTCGTACGCCCACGATGACGGCGGCATGTCCCCGCGCGCTACCACGTCGACGTCGTGGTAGATGTTATCGGCGATCGCCTTCTTGTCGATGGCGAAGTCCAATGCTTGGCGCACGCGAACGTCGTGCAGCAGCGGCTTGCGGGTGTTCATGCTGATGAGCGAATACGTCCAGTTGCTGGTCACGCTCACGGTCGTGCCCGCCAAGCCGTTTAGCTGTTCGAACTGATACTCGGGCGCATAATTGTACATGTCGATCTCGTGCGCTTTGAACGCGCTGAGCAAAGTGTTGAGGTCGCCGTAATAACGGATGTGAATCGCGCGGACCTTGGGCGGACCGCCGAAGTAGCGATCGTTGGCCACCAAATCGATGCCCGCGCCATGCTGCCAGCGGACGATCTTGTACGGCCCCGTTCCGACGGGGTTGCTGTTGAACGAGATGTGGTTTACGTCTTGGTACGCTCGCAGCAGATGCTTGGGGACGATGCTGCCCAAATCACCGCCCGTAAACAGATAGGCGACGGCGGGCGAGTACACCGCCTTGAGACGCACGACGGCCACGTACCGGTTGGGCGCGCTGATCGATGCGATCTGGTCGTAGCCGACTCGCGAGTCGACGTTGTTACGCGGGTTCATCAGTGCTTGCCACGTGAAGATGACGTCGGCTGCGGAAAACGGCCGGCCGTCTTGCCAAACGACGCCATGGCGCAGATGATAGACGATGGTCTTGCCGTCGGCGGAGATGCCGCCGTTGGCCTTGGTCGGGACCGCCGTCGCCAGCGCGGGAACGAGCTTCCCCATAGGGTCGATGTCGAGCAGCCGGCTGTAGATGAGCGTGTTGACGTCGTTGGACGACGCCTCGTTGGAGACGATCGGGTTAAGGTTGTCCGGCTCTTCGTGGTAGCCGATGCGTACGGTGCCGGGTTGCGTCCAAGCGTTACCGGCGCCGCCGGTAGGCTGGTCTTTCGCGTTGCTCGAGCAACCCAACAGGCAAATAAGGGCGAGGGCAACGACGAACCAAGCCGGGCCGACTCCGCCGCCGCGGCGGCGGCTCGATAGAAAACTCATACATCTTAGTAATCGGCAATCCGGCAGCCGAGGCTTGGCTTGGCAAAGCGACCCTAGCTAGTTTGCTCGCGCAGCCGAGCGGGTACGTCGCCCAGGGCGGATTTTGCTACATCTCTGTACGGCGGGCAACTTATTGGAGGATGCAGGAATGAAGGCTGCGCTAGCGTGCTTAGCAATCGTCGCGCTGTGTGCGTGTTCAAACGGGGAGAGAGCTGGGAAGTCGGGCGGTGAAGGTCCCCAGCCCGCGGCCATGGCTTCGAACGCCGGCGCGCACCTGGCCGCCGCGCCTTTGGGCAAAGGTGCCGTCAGCGCGAGGCTGGCCGCTATGCACGGGTCTCACCAAAGCGGCCTGGCGTCGCTTTCCCCCAAGGGCAACCGGACCCAGGTCAGCATCATGCTCCTAGGCGAACCCGCCAAGGCCAAACAGCCGGCGCACATCCACGCCGGTTCGTGCGCGAAGCTAAATGCGGCGCCGAAGTACCCGCTGCACGACGTCGTTGCAGGTCGATCGACGACGTTGGTGGACGCGCCGCTGTCCGACCTCCGCGCCGACCGTTACGCCGTCAACGTCCACGCTTCGGCCGCCGATCTGACCAAGTACGTCAGTTGCGGTGACATCCCGAGGTGACTTTCAGCTAACGGCGGCGCGGCTGTCGCGGCACCGTTTCGGGCGCCAGGCGTCGGGCATAGTGTCAACATCCGGCCACTTAGGTCATCGTTACAAATCGTTACAAAAGGAGCATCGGAATGAAACTTGCATCGCTACAAGACCTGTATGTCGACGAACTCAAAGACTTGTACAACGCCGAGAAACAGCTGCTCAAAGCCCTGCCCAAGATGGCCAAAGCGGCCTCGTCGAGCGAGCTGCGCACCGCCTTTCAAGAGCATCTGGAGCAGACCAAAGAGCACGTCACGCGGCTGGAGCAGATATTCGAGGAGCTCGGCGCCAGCGCTCGCGGCAAGAAGTGCAAGGGGATGGAAGGCCTAATCGAAGAGGGTCAGGAGATGATGGCGGAAGACGCCGAGGATGCGGTAAAAGACGCAGCGTTGATCTCGGCAGCCCAGCGCGTCGAGCACTACGAGATCGCCGGTTACGGCTGCGTGCGCGCCTTCGCCGAAACGCTCGGCTTCGACGACGCGGTGGAGTTGCTCCAGCAGACGCTCGACGAAGAGAGTCAGGCTAACGAAAAGCTGACCGAAATCGCCGAGACGGTCAACGAGGAAGCGTCCGAGGGCGACAAAGCCACATCCGCTAGGTGAGCATGGTCGCGCCCGCCATGTAGGGTTGCAAAACGGCAGGAATCGCGACGGTTCCATCGGCGCGTTGGTAGTTCTCAAGAATCGCAACCAGCGCCCGGCCCACCGCCAGCGCTGAGCCGTTTAGTGTGGCCGCATATCGAGGTTTGTCTGCGGGCGAACCTCGATAGCGTATCTTCGCTCGGCGAGCCTGAAACTCGCCGCAGTCGCTGCACGACGAGATCTCGCGGTAAGTGCCTTGCGCCGGCAGCCAGACTTCCAGGTCGTACGTCTTCTTGGAAGCAAAGCCGGTATCGCCCGCGCACAGCAGCATGACGCGGTAAGGGATGCTCAACGCCTGCAGCAACCGTTCGGCTTGGCGCAAAATCTCTGCGTGAAGCTGCGGGCTGTCCTCGGGCCGGCAAATCGTCACGAGTTCCACTTTTTCGAACTGATGCTGGCGGATCAGCCCCCGAGTGTCCTTGCCCGCCGCCCCGGCCTCTTCGCGGAAGCAGGGGGTGTAAGCGGTGTAGCGCTTGGGCAACGAGTCGGCCGCTAAGATCTCGCCGCGGTGCAGATTCACGAGCTGGACCTCGGCCGTCGGCGACAAGTACAGCGATCCGTCCGCGACGCAGAACATCGCATCGGCGAACTTGCTCAGATGACCGCTTGCGCGCACGGATTCTTGGTTGACTAGGATCGGCGGCATGATCTCGGTAAAGCCTGCGGCTTCGTTGCTCTCCAAAAAGAAGTTTATGAGAGCCCGGTTGAGCCGCGCTCCGGCGCCGGCCAGCACGGTGAACCGGCTGCGCGCAAGGTTCACTCCGCGGCCGAAATCCAGGATCCCGAGCGCCTCGCCGATCTCCCAGTGCGCCCTCGGTGGAAAAGAGAAGCTCGGCGGGTCCCCGACGCGGCGAATTTCGACGTTGGATTCGCAGTCAGCGCCGTCGGGGACATCGTCAGCCAAGATATTGGGCAGATCGATCAAGATGCTTTGGGCGCGCGAATCCAACTCGGCGACGATCCGCTCGGCCTGCTCGATGCGCCCGCCCAGCTGGGCCGATGTCGCGCGCAGCTCGCTCAGTTCGTCGGGCCGCTTGGCGCGCAAGGCCGCGAAGCGAGCGGACAGGCGGTTGCGCTCCGCCTTGGCTGCGTCCAAGGCGCCCAGCGCCGCGCGCCACCGCTCGTCGACGTCCAAAAACGCATCGACGATGCGCGGGTCCTGACCCCGGCGCTGCAAGGATCGCCGGGCGCGCGCCGGTTCATCGCGCAGCAGGACGCGTTCCAACATCGCCCGACGTTACCACGCCCGGCAGCCGATTTCCGCCGCAGTGCGCTAGAAGCCAGAAGCGAAGCGCGGTTTGGGCGGGGCTTGTTCGCAAAAACGCTTGAGTTCATCGGGATGCGAGCTCTTTTCGAGCGCCGCTTCCATCGTGATGAATTCGTTGTGGACGAAGCTCGCGAGGTGCTTCTCGAGCGTCTGCATCCCGATCGAAGAACCGGTCTGCATCGAGTTGACCATCTGGGCGGGCTTGTTCTCGCGGATAAGATTCCTGACTGCGGAGGAGCCCAAAAGGATCTCCATGGCGCAGACCCGCCCGCCGCCGTCCCTTCTTGGCACCAGGGTCTGCGTGAAGACCGCCTCCAGGACGCTTGCGAGCTGAATGCGCACCTGCTCTTGCTGCTGCGGCGCGAAGACGTCCACCATGCGATTGATCGACTCGGGCGCTGAAGTGACGTGCAGCGTCGCGAATACCAAATGCCCGGTCTCGGCTGCCGTCAGCGCCAGCGAAATCGTCTCCAGGTCGCGCATCTCGCCGACTAAGATGACGTCGGGATCCTGGCGCAGCGCCGAGCGCAGCGCGTTGTTGAACGAAAGCGTGTCGCGTCCGACTTCGCGTTGGGTGATTACTGACTTGATGTTCGAATGCAAGAACTCGATCGGGTCTTCCACCGTCACTACCCGCACGCTGCGGTTGCGGTTGATGTAGTTGATCATCGCGGCGAGCGTCGTCGACTTGCCCGAGCCGGTCGGTCCGGTCACCAGGACCAGGCCGCGCGGTTTGGTGGTCATGCTGACCACCGCGTTAGGCAGGCCCATGCTTTCCAGCACCGGCGGGTTGGCCGGAATGGCGCGCAGCACAGCGCTGAGGCTGTCGCGCTGGAAGCAGGCGTTGACGCGAAAGCGCGAGATGGCGGGCAGCGAATAGGCGAAATCGACCTCTCTGTGTTCCATTAAAGTCGCCTGGTCTTCGGTGCTCATGATCGAAGTGACGAGCACTTGAGCGTCCCCGGCGCTCACGACTTCCGGGACGAGCGGCTCGAGCACGCCGTGCAGCCTGATCGACGGCGGGCTGCCGACCACAACGTGCAGGTCGGAGGACCCGGTCTCGACGACTTTGACCAGCAAGTCGTCCATCTTGTGAGGGTACATAAAGACCTTCTCCAACGGCGGTTTCAATCGACGCTGCCGGCGTCGGTTGGGGATGACAGGCACCGGCGCGCGCACGACCTAAGAGGCCTGGACTCAGAAAGCCCAATAGAGCAGCTGCCATCGGGGCCGTCCCCCGAATTATCGGCGTTCGGCCCCGCGACGCTCGGAGGTGTGAGCCGCGACACAGCAAGCCGCTCCCAAACGGCGGGTCACGATCGACGAAGCGCTGCAGACCGTGCTGGCATGGCCGCTGCGCCGGGCTGCCGCTGAGCGCGTCGGCTTAGAAGCCGCCGCTGGACGGGTCCTGGCGCAAGACATTATCGCTCCCGAAGACGTTCCGCCCTTTGCGCGATCGCGGGTGGACGGCTACGCCGTCAGCGCAGCGGACGTAAACGGCGCAAGTCGGCTCGCGCCAAGCCGTTTGCAGCTCGCCGGCGCGGTCGCGATGGGCCAAGCGCCGCCCAGCCGGTTGCTCAGCGGCCAAGCGATGGATATCCCCACCGGCGGCGCCCTGCCGCCCGGCGCAGACGGCGTCGTCATGATCGAAGATACGGCGGCCGATGGGGATTCGGTCCGCGTCTTTGACGGCGCCGGCTGTACGCTCAATTACACCCAGGCTGGCGCCGACGTGCGCGCGGGCGATGCGCTTTTCGAACGCGGAGCGGTGCTTGGAGCGGCCGCGCTTGGCCTGCTCGCTGCGGCCGGTGTCGCTGCGGTCGATGTGTACGCGCGACCGGCCGTCGCCGTGCTGCTTAGCGGTGATGAGCTCGTGGCGCCGGGCGAGGCGTTGGGACGCGGTCAGATCCGCGACGTCAACCGTTACGCTTTGACCGCTGCGATCGTAAGCGCAGGCTTTGCCGTCGAACTCTTCCCGGCGCTGCCCGACGATCGCGCGGTCCTGGCCGCCGCCTTGGACCGCGGCCTGCGCCAGTGCGACGCGGTAGTTATCTCGGGCGGGTCGAGCGTGGGGGAACGCGATTACACGCCGGGCGTCGTCGCCGGCGCCGGCCTTCCGGGCGTATTGGTACACGGCGTTTTAGCCAAGCCCGGTCGGCCCACGTTGTTGGCGGTGATCGGCGACCAACCGGTGATCGGGCTGCCCGGCAACCCGGTGTCGGCGCTGGTCATGTGGGAAGCGTTGGGCAGGCCCATATTGCTCGGGATGTTCGCCAAGCGGGATGAGACGCTGCCGCTGCGCGCGGTGCTGGATAGTGCGGTCGATGTCGACCCCAGGTTCGAGCATCGCGTCGCAGTCCGCTTGCGCCGGGGCGTCGACGGTCTGCACGCCGAGCCGTTGTTGGGAACGTCGGCTCAGATGCACATCCTAGCCTTCGCCGATGCGATCGTCGTCATTCCGCTTGGGACGAGCGAGGTCAGTGCGGGGAGCAGCGTGGATGCCTTTCCGATTGCCGGGCCATTGCGTTAGCCGGCGGGAGGAAGTTGCGCGGGCGGTAGCCGAGGACTCAAAAGGATGAAAAGATACGGCCGCTGGCTCGGCTGGGTCATCGCCGCGTGCGTCGCCGCCGGCTGCTCGCCCGCCCAGCAGCAGCAGACCAGGGCCAGCGCGGACGATGCGCTGACGTTGGCCCAAGTACGCGCAAAGATCACGGCGGTCGACCCCGCGACGATTTCTTTGGTCCATGTAAGCGTGGCCAGCGGCGTGGTAACTTTGCGCGGGCAGACGCAAAATGCCGCCCAGCGGTCCAAGATAATCGCCGCCGCCCGCAGCGTCCCCACGGTCCGATCCGTGGTCGACCGGCTGTCGCTAAACGCTCGCGCCCCGACCGGCGGCGAGATGGCAAGCGATTTGGGCCTCGAGGCGCGGGTTAAGGGGTCTATCGCGCGCGATGCGGGCATCAATGCCCTGCGCGTGCGCGTCAGCGTCCACAAGGGCGTGATAACGCTCGAGGGCGAGCTGCCGACATCGGCGATGCATGCCGTGGTCCTCGACGCGGCCAAGGGCGTGCGCTCGGGCGCTCGGGTGATCGATCGCATCCGCGTCGCCCGTTAGCGGCGTCCAAAGCGGTCTGCCATGCGCTACGGAATAATTTCCGACGTTCATTCCAACGTGGACGCGCTGCAAGCGGTCTTGAGCGAGATCGACGCCTGGAATGCGCAGGTACTCGTCTGCCTGGGAGACATCGTGGGTTATGGCCCTGATCCCAACGAGTGTTGCGACTTGTTGCGCGACCGCAGGGTCTTAGCGATCTTGGGCAACCATGATGAGGCCGCCGTGAGGGATGAGGGTTTGGAACGGTTCAACGGACTGGCGCGGGAGGCTTTGAACTGGACGCAGTCCCAGCTGACTGCAGCCAACCACGATTTTCTCGCTAGCTTGCCGAACGAGCGCCGGTTTCCCAGGTTCTCCGCGGTCCACGGGGCTCCGCTGCGTCACTTCGATTATATCTGCGACGCGCTCGATGCGCAGCGCGCGTTCGAATGCGTCGATTCGTCGATCACGTTCATCGGTCACACCCACGCGGCTGAGGTTTTCTACCAAGATGAAGCGCGGCGCACCTACCATCAGAAGCTGCGCCAGGGAGGGCGTGTGGCGATCGCGCCCGGTTATCGTTACATAATAAACGCCGGCAGCGTCGGTCAGCCGCGCGACCTGAATCCGCAGGCATCGTTCGCGGTCTTCGACGATGCGGACGATGCGACGGAGATAAGGCGCATCGGCTACGACAGCCAGCCGGTGCGCGAACGGATGCAGCGTGCAAATCTTCCCGCCGAACTATCGTCCCGGCTGGTCATCGGCTGCTGAAGAGGTGTTGGGGCGGTTAGGCAGCGCGCTATGCGCGCTGCTGCTCATTGCAGCCGTTACGCCCGCCGCCGCGGCGCAGGGGCCTTATGCCGATCGGTCGTTCGTCGCGCACATGCGATCTGGCCTCGACGCGTTTTACGGCCGAGATTTTCAAAAAGCCCGCGCCCAGTTCGCCGCGGCGCACGCGCTGGCGCCCGGCGACGCCTTCGCTCTTTCGCTGTCCGATGCGGCCGCGGAGAACATCGGCTCGGCAGCCCTGCGCGCGCTGAGCGAGTCGCAGGAAGCCGCGGTCGTAAGCCGCCCAAAGGACGCGATCGCTCAGGCGGCCTTGGGCTTCACGTATCTGTTCGAGCGCCGGCTCGACCCACGCCGCGCCGACGATGCCAAAGACGCTCTGAACGCGGCGATCGCGATCGCGCCGGCGCTTCCCTGCGCTCACGTCGGGCTGGGAGTCTATCGTCTGAGCGAAGGCGCGACGAACCGCGCCAAGCTGGAGTTCCTCGCGGCTTTGCACGAGCAGCCGCACGATGTCATGGCGCTCGAATATCTCGCAGTCATCTACCAGCGTGATCTCGATGACCCTGCGCGCGCGCTGTCGTACGTGATCAACGTTCCGAACATCATGCCCAACTACGCTGATGCGTATTACCGGCTCGGCTCGATCATGCGGGACCTGGGCCAATACGATGCGGCCGCCCGCTACCTGGAGACGGCGATCGACTTGGATCGCGGTCACGTCGGTGAGGCTGGCCATTTCGGTCTGCCGCTGCTGGGCGACGTCTATCTCAAGCTGCACAAGCTCGCTGCCGCGAAGAAGGCGTTCGCGTTGGCCATCGTGTACGGCGAGGAACCCGATCGAGCGAAAGCAGAACTCGAGAAGATCAAGCGTGGCGATGGCTGACAGCGGCCTGATCGACGACCGGAATTGTTTTGCCTGCGGTAGCCAGAACGTGCAGGGCTTAGGCTTGACCTTTGAGTACGGCGAAGGCGCGGTGCGCTGCAGCTACGTGGCCGATGCGCGCTTTGGAGGCTGGGCCGGGATGCTTCACGGCGGCATAGTCGCGACGATGCTGGACGAAGCGATGGCGCACGCCGCCATATCGAGCGGAGTGCATGCGGTGACCGGCCGTCTAGAGGTTCGGTTTCGCAAGCCCGCCCCGACCGGAGCGCCCCTTATCCTTGAGGGCAGCGTCGTGCGGCGTCACGGCCGCGCCTTGGACATCGCGGCCACTTTGCGCTCCGAAGGCGGCGCGCTGTACGCTTTGGGCAACGGCCGTTTCATCGCCGAACCGCCGACGGATAAAGGCGCGCACCCGTCCCGTGGCTGAGGCCGGCGAAGCGACGAAGCAGATAGCATCCAACCGCAGGGCGTTCCACGATTACGCGATCGTCGACCGGCTCGAAGCCGGCCTCGTGCTTACCGGCAGCGAAGCCAAGAGCATCCGGCTCAACGGCTGTTCCCTCAGCGACGGCTACGTGCGCCTGCGCGCTAAGGAAGCCTGGCTGGTGAACGTCGAGATAACGCCATACGAGCGCGGCAGTTTTTTCTCGCAGCACGAGCCGCGGCGCGATCGCAAGCTGCTGATGCACGCGCGGGAGATCGAGCGTCTCAACGGCCAGCTTCAGGAGAAGGGGTTGACGCTGGTGCCGCTGCGCGTCTATTTTAGGCGCGGCAACGTCAAAGTCGAACTCGGGCTCGGCCGCGGCAAGAAACTGTACGACAAGCGCGAGGCGATCAAGAAACGAGAATCGCAACGTGACATCGCGCGCATTGCACGCCGCCGCTGACAAAAGCTCCGCTGCGGCGGGCGTGGCTTTGCGACTCGACGCGCAGCTCGTGCAGCGTTGCGCGGATGCGTGCGCTGCCATCGGCTTGCCGCCAGCCGACGTCCGCATCGTCGTCGGCTGCTCGGGCGGCGCCGACAGCGCGGCTCTGTTGCACTTGCTGCGCCGAGTTCGGCCGCAGGCCAAGCTGTTCGCTTGTTACGTCGACCATGCCGTCCGCCCGCCCGAGGCGATCGCCCGCGACCGCGCCGCTGTCCGAGCGCAGGCCCGCGCGGTGCGCGCGGTGATCCGAGTGCGCACCGTAGATGTCGTCAGGGAGGCGAAGTCGCCGGAAGAGGCGATGCGTCAAGCGCGCTACGGCACTTTGCTGGCTGCCGCCGTAAGCTGCCGCGCGCCGTTCGTCGCCGTCGGTCATCAGCAAGATGACCGCGTGGAGGGGCTGCTGCTGGCGTTGTTCCGCGGCAGCGGCCTAGACGGTCTGGTCGGCATGCCGGCACGCCGGCGCTTGAGCCCCGAGGTCGATCTCGTCCGCCCCATTCTGTGGGCGCCCAAGCAGCATTTGACCACCTACGCGGCCGCCCACCGCATCCCGCTGTCCGTGGACGAGACCAACGCCGACCTGCGTTTCCGCCGCAACGCGGTGCGCGATATGCTGAGCCGGGTCGAACGCTTGGCGGCCGGCTCGGTCGGAGCTGCGGCGCGCTGCGCAACACTGCTGGCAGCCGACCAAGAACTCCTCGGCGCGCTAAGCGAGCGGACGAGGCGCGCCTGCCTATGGTCTCGCGATTCGCACGCCTTGCGCGTGGCCGCGCTGCGCCGACTGCGCCCGGCGTTATCACGGCGGGTCATCCGGCTTGCAGTGAAGCAGCGGGCCCCCGCAACGCAGGGTTTTTCCTTCGCGCAGTGCTGCGCAGTCGAACGAGCGGTGCTCCAAAAGCGCGGCGGCTCGTTTGCGGCCGGCGCTGGCGCCCGGGTCATCCTTTCGGGCGGCAAACTCGTTGTTCGCTCGAGCGAGGATCGCAGCCGGGCCATTCCGCAAGCCGTCACGTTCGCCGTCCCGGAGCGCCGGGGTAACGTCAGCAGCGATTGGGGAAGGCTCGTGCTGAGGCTGTCGGCGGCTTATGCGCCGGATGGCCGGCCCGGCGACCATGCTGGGGTCATGACGCTGGATGCCGAACGCCTCCCTCCAGGAACGCAGATGCAGCTGCGCAATCCGAAAGTCGGCGACTCGTGCATTCCAAGCGGCCGCGCAAACCGCATTTCGCTGGCCCGTTTCTTGGCTAAAGAGGGCGTACCCAAGGACATGCGCGCAACCGTACCCGTCCTGAGCGCCGGCGATAAAATCGTCGCGGTGCTCGGCACCCGGACCATGGAACCGTTCAAAGCTCGCGCCGGCCGGCCGGCGCTGGAAGTTCGGCTCGAAACCGGCCGATGATCGAATCAGTGGACGGCTTGGCCGGCTCGGGGACTAAAGTCTTCTCGGCCGCTGAAATCGCCGCAGCG
>JALYUR010000077.1 GCA_030853635.1 Vulcanimicrobiota bacterium
ACGAACGCGCTTGCGAACGCCGCAACGCTGCCCGCCAGACCTAAGTAAAGCCCCACAGCCGCAGCGAGCTTGACGTCGCCTAGCCCCATCCCGGCGCCGCGCGTCAGTACGTAGATGACGCCGAACAACAGGCAACCGAACGCGGCGCCTTCGAGCGATCCGAGCAGCCGACCGGAAACCGCCGCGAGGAGCAGCCCGGCGCTCGCGGCGCACAGCGTGAGGCGGTCGAGGATCAAAAGGTGGTCCAAATCGATGAATGTGACGGCGATCAGCGCACTCGAGAGAATGCAGGCCGCCACCGCCGCCTCGCTCGGGCCGAACTCCAGCGCGGCTAGGCAGAACAGCGCCGCGGTTGACGCTTCCACGAGCGGGTAGCGGAGGGAAATGCCGGCGGCGCACCAGCGGCAGCGCCCGCGCAGCACCAGCCACGATAAGAGCGGAACGTTTTCCCACAAGGACAGACGGTGATCGCAGCGAGGACAGTGGGATGCCGGGAAGGCTATGGATTCGTCGCGCGGCAACCGGTAAATGACCACGTTGAGGAAGGAACCGACGAGCAGTCCGACAGCCGCGGCCCCGATGCTTAGCCAAAGCGTTGAAAGCTGCATCAGGCGTTAGAGCGGGCTACTTCGATGAGAGACCCGAAGCTTGGTAGTAGATGATCTCGGCGTGGCTGCCGAGCGCCTTGGTCGTAGTCGTATCGTGGCCACCAGCATCGCTGATGCTGTACGACCCCACCGAGCCGCCCGCGCCCGTTGCAACGGTGTAAGTGCTGCCGCTTACCGGGTCCTTCGGGGTGACGCCGAGATACGTGGTTCCAAGCAACGTGTTGGTCACATTCCCGAACGCGTACGAGCCGTTGGAGTCGACTGCGTACTCTTCGAGCGCGGTGGCGATCTGCTTCTCGTTGCCCTCACAGGCCGCGGTCTGAGCCTCAGAGCGCGCGTGCAAGAAGTTCGGAATAAGAATTGCTGCTAGAATCGCGATGATGGCGATGACGATCATTAACTCGATGAGCGTGAACCCGCGCGTGCGCTTTGGCGCTATGACCATACCTTATCGTGCCTATCTTTCAGGCCAACGAGCTGAGGCGGCCATCGGGGCCGCCTCCTCCAGTTGAGTGTGCAGGGATTTTACTTAGACGTAAGACCGGAGGCTTGATAGTAGAGGATCGATCCGGCCCCGCCGAGGCTCTTGGTCGTCGAAACGTCGTGCCCGCCGGCATCGGTGATAGAATACGATCCGACGGATCCGCCCGAGCCCGACACTACGGTGTAGCTGGCGGTGGAGCCGCCGATCGGGTCCTTGGGCGTAACGCCGAGGTAAGTGGTTCCGAGCAGCGAGTTGGTCACTACTCCGTAGGCGTACGAACCGTTGGAATCGACCGCGTACTCTTCTAGCGCAGTGGCGATTTGTTTTTCGTTGCCCTCACACGCTGCCGTTTGCGATTCGGCGCGCGCGTGCAGGAAATTCGGTATTAGGATGGCAGCGAGGATCGCGATGATGGCGATGACGATCATCAATTCGATGAGCGTAAAGCCTTTTTGGAGTCTGTTCACTAAGATAATCCTTTCGAGTTAGGAAGCGGACGACACACCGTCTTGGCGATGAGGCCAACCCTTCTTACAGTATCGACAGAAGATCAGCCACGCGTAGCCGTACATGCGAGCGGCCCGCAACGCCGATACTTCTATCTATTGTGGTAATACCCAAGGAGACGGCGATGCGCCCGGCGTTGCCTGTGACGGCCGGCACACCGCTGCTCAAAGCCCACCGGCGTCACATTCGTCCGATCTTATCTAACGTGCCGTCCGTTTTCGTCAAGCGGCCTTGGTTACTGGCAGCATTGGCGATTGGAGGGCTGGCTTTGGGCGTGCGCCTGGTCCGGCTGTTCGTGCACCCGAACATTCCTGACGAAGCGTTCACGATCTATACCGGCGCCCTGCCCCTGGCGCGTCTTTTCGAGATGCTGCGCGCCAACGATGCGCATCCACCGCTCATCTACCTAATCGTCCACGGCCTGCTGTACGTATCCAGGCGCGCATATGCTTTCCGGCTCGTGCCGGTCATCTTTGCCACTGTGGGAACCGTAGCCACTTACTTGCTCGGCCGCCGATTTCTGGACCGGTTCGCTTGGTTTCCAGCCGTGCTCGTAGCGTTGTGCCCGCTCTTGGTCTTCTTCGACCAGTACGTGCGAATGTACGCGCTCCTTTGGTCGCTCGGGATCCTGGGTTGGCTGACGCTCTTTTGGGCGCTTGACGAGCCGGCGAAAAAGATCCGTTGGGCAGCCTACGGCACCGTCAGCCTATTGCTCGTCTACTCTCACTACCTCTCGTTCTTCATGATCGCAGCGCAGCTCGCGTACGTGGCCGTCAACCGCCCTCGCACTGCGGGGTTTTGGGCGGCCATCGCGTGCGTGGGCTTGGGTTTTTCTCCCTGGATACCCACCCTAGTAGCCCAAGTCCCAAACGGAGGCTTAGCCTTTACCGCGGTTAGACACGGTGCTGCGATGTTGTGGAACCTGCCCGCCGTTCTGCTCATCGACGGGATTTCAGCCAATATCGAAGCAAACTTCGTCGTCGTCGGCGCGCTTTGGCTGCTGATAATCGGCGGAGCCATCGGCGCGGCAGCGCGCAAGCCCGTGATCTTATGGCTCCTCCTGCCGGTCGGCTTGCAGCTGGGGTACTCGCTCGCCTCGGGCAAAGCGCTGATGGTCGCGCGCTACCTGCTGCAAGCAATCCCCGTCTTGGGTATCATGATCGCGCTTGCGGTCGAAAGCCTCGCTCTGACGCGGCTGCGCTTGCTTTCGATCGCCGTGCCCCTCAGCCTGATCGTCCTGATGCTGCAGGGCGTCGCGGACAAGCTGTTCGTAGCGAGCTATCAGCCGGTAGACTGGGCCGCGTACGGGCGATTCTTGCATGCCCATATCAAGCCGCAGGACGCCGTCGTATTCGACGGCGGGATGACATACTTCGTCGTGCAGGGCGCCGCGCCGATGCTAGGCCATCAAGTGATGCTGGTGACTAACGCCAAAGTGGCCAAAGGAGTGGCGCACGACGTATCGTCCCTGTCGCGCATCTGGTATGTGGAGTACGCCGTCGACCTGAGCGACCCCCAGCGTTCTGTGAGCGCCTCATTGCGCCGCTCGCATCGTCTGCACCACTCCTGGCGCTCGGCGCCGGCCAGCGCCGGCGAGGTCGTGTACACGACGCTCTTCGAACGCTAGCGCCGCTTTGCAGGCGATCTCGCGAAGGCGGCTGAGCGCGCCGGACCATACAGCACGGCATTTACGAGATCAGCGGCGCTGGCCCGGTTTTCGGACCAAATTCGAATGACTTTGCGAGTTCCATCCAGGTGCCGCTTGATCGCCTTAGCGGGGTCGGCATAGAACCACTGGTTTTCGATGTACCAGATCCGCTGGCCCCGGTGACTGTCCAGCCAGACTATTGCCGCTTTGACGTCGGCCGGCTTGTTAGGAGTCGCCATCGAATGGTGGCGGAAGGCACTGTAACCGGCTACCACCAAGGCGGGAAAGCCTTGGTCGAAAATCATTGCGTCATCGCGATGCTCGTTCGCCAGCACGACGGCATTGATGGCGTACCAATCGCTGAACTGATAGTACGGGTCCAACAGTATATTCTCCGTGCAGATGCCGCAAAGGGTAAAGACGGCCAGCGGCACGGCGAGGGCAACTAACGTTACCTTGCGCCGCAGCGATGCAGCGCTGAGCACGCCGACCGCAACGGCAAAGGCGGGCACCAGCGGAAACAGGTAACGTGGAATGGCTAAACTCTTTCCGCTTACAAGCGAGCCGGCAATCTGCACGACGGCACCTGCCAGCCAGAACGGAAGGATTGTGCGCCTGGCAAGCCATGCGCCGGCCAGGATGACCGCAACGGCGAGCAACGTCAATACGGGGCCGAAAGCCGGGCTGACGGCCCAGTGCATAGGTGTAGCTTCGGCCAGCGTCGTGGGGACGATCTGCCACCAAGAGAACATCACGCTGCCGGCCCTGGTGACGTACCCGCCGTTGGGTATCT
>JALYUR010000105.1 GCA_030853635.1 Vulcanimicrobiota bacterium
GGGCTACAACAGGCCGCGCGACTTGACGTCGACATAAGCGTTGATGAGCGCCATCGTCAGCCGGCTGGCGGGCACGTCGACGACCAAAATGCCGCGCTGGTTCAGCATCGCGACGGCCTTGGCGCGCTCGGCTTGAAGACCGGCGGCAACGCCGGCTCGGTAAGCCTCAAGCGCCGACCGAGGTTCTTGGCTCAGCGCATCGTCGATGGCTTCGTCGTTCAAGAGCACGCACATCACGAGATGGCGGCGCGCCAACAGGCCGGCGTGGGCCAAGATTGTCGCCGCGGCGACCGGGTCGAACATGTCGCTGAAGAATACGACCAGGCTGCGCTTGGCCTGGCTGCGGCGCAAAAAATTGAAGGCGCCGGCATAATCGGCTTCCTCGAAGCGCGGCTGCAAGCCGTACATGCGCCGGACGAGCGCGCTCGCATGGCGTGCTCCGGAGCGCGGCGGCACGTGCTCGACGATCTTGGCGGCGAAGGCCGTCAGTCCGACCTTATCGTCGGCTTGGCCGGCGAGCGCCGCGACCGACAGCGCGGCCGTAAGGGCGTAGTCGAACTTGCGCTGCGGCCCGATGCGCGGCATCATCAAGCGACCGGCATCCAATACCAGCAGCACGGTCTGGCTGCGTTCCACATCGTAGGTCGCGACCATCAGCTTGGCGCGGCGCGCCGTCGCCTTCCAGTCCACCGAGCCGAAGGCGTCGTCCGGCGTCCACTCGCGCAAGCTGTCGAACTCGCCGCCGCCGCCGCGCAGGCGCAGCTTGCGAAAGCCGGCTTCCAGCAGCCGGCCGCTGCGGGCCAGCATCCCGTACCGCTCGACGAGGGATAGATCCGGAAAGACGCGCGCGCAGTCAGCGGCCGGATAAACGCGGCGCCGCCGCAGCAGACCGATCCGGTTCTCCAACGTCACGTAAATAGGACCGAAGTCGGCAAGGCCGCGTTCGATCGGCGTGACGCTCAGTTCTTCGTCTTTGCGCCGGTTTGCTCCGACCCGGCCGCAATGCGTTTCGCCGCGCAGCTGCACGAAGTCGACCGGGGTGTCGACGATGCTGTACCTCAAGGCGGTGCCGCTGCGGTTTGCGATCGTGTAGCCGATGACAGCCGGGCAGCCTAGGGCCAGGTGACCCAACGGTTTGCGGCTGACGGTCACATCTTGAGCGCGCGGGCCCAACCCGACGTCGGCGGCCACGAGTGCGAGCAACGCCGCCGCCGCGCCGAGCGCGAGGTACGCGCAGGCTGGCCAAAACGCAGCAGCGCAGGTCAAAGCGGCCACGCCCCCGAGCGCTGCGCAAAAGCGCGGGCTCGGCAGCGTAGTTGCCGGCGGCCAGCGAGGCCATCGCAGCCTCACGCCGGACTGGCTGCAGCCGTACCGTGCGGCTCGACGGCGATATCCGGGACCGCCACGGCGTTTAGTATGCGGCCGATCACATCGCGCGGGTCGACGCCCTCGACTTCTGCTTCTGGGCGCACGAGCAGCCGGTGCGCGAGAACCAACTCCGCGGTAGCTTTGACGTCATCGGGCGTGGCGAAATCACGTCCGTCGATCGCCGCGGCCGCCTGGGACGCGAGCAGCAGCGCCATGGCCGCGCGCGGGCTGGCCCCCAGGCTCACATCGCTCGCACTGCGCGTCTGCGCGACTATTTGGTAGACGTATCGCCGCAGCGCAGGCGCCGCGTGCACGGCGCGCACTTGATTGCGCGCGGCCGCGATATCCGAATCGCTGACGACCGCGCCGATTCCGGCGCGCTCCAAGAAACGCGAGTCGAATCCTTCGGCGCTGCGCGAGAGCAGCTCGAGCTCTTCGGCTTCGGACGGATAGCCGGTAGTCGCTTTGACCATGAAGCGATCTATCTGCGCCTCCGGCAACGGATAGGTCCCTTCGTATTCCACCGGGTTTTGCGTGGCGCAGACCAAGAACAGCGCCGGCAGAGCCATCGAAACGCCGTCGATCGTCACCTGGCGTTCTTCCATCGCCTCCAGCAGCGCGGACTGCGTTTTGGGCGGCGTGCGATTGATCTCGTCGGCTAAAAGCAGATTAGCGAAGATCGGCCCGCGGCGTGTGAAGAACTCGGCGGTCTTGGGGTTGAAGACGGTCGTCCCGACAACGTCCGAGGGCATCAGATCGGGCGTGAACTGAATGCGCCGGAATTGCGCGCCGAGCAAAAGCGCCAGCGCCCGCACGATGAGCGTCTTCGCCGTACCGGGGACGCCCTCTATGAGCGCGTGACCGCCCGCCAGCAACGCGACGAGCAACGCGAAGATCGTCCGTTCCTGGCCGACGACGGCTTTAGCGAGTCCGGTACGCAGCCGTTGGGCGACGTCCGACGCGGATGGGTTCATCCTTGCGGTAGCCCTTTCGTAGCGATAGCGCGATGCGAGCGGCGCGCACGACCTCGTCATCGGTGGGGTGCGCGTAGGCGGCAAGGCGATGCAGGTCGGCAAGGGCCGCCGCCCGCCCCAACCCGTCAGGGCCGCGCGCCACGCGTTCGACCAGCGTTTGAAAGGAAGCCGTCGCGGGCAAGCCGACGTCCCTAGCGGCGGCGGTGATCTGAGCGCCGACCAAGTCGCCGATCGCGATCCGGCCGGCGCGTCCGCGGGCCAGCAACGTCGCCATCGAATCCAAATACTCAAACGAAGTACGGTCGACGTTTTCGTGAAGTTTTGTCGCCGGGCCAAAACGCCAGCCGGTGCCGACGAGCACTAGACCGAGGGCAAGGGCCGCGATGCTCAAGCCAGAGCGCATGGGCGGCGGCAGGATGCCCCACAATGAGTCGCCAGCCGCGTGGCCGTGGCTCCACTCCTCGAACGCCGTGACGCCGCGGGGGCCGACCGCTGCGATGTCGTAAGCCAGTCGCGCGTTGTCGGCTTTGCCGACTTCGCCGTTGGTGAAAAGCGTCGGGTCCGTCAGCGCGATGACGCGCCCCCTGCCCAAACGGTACTGCACCATTACGGCTCCGGCGGCATCGCCTAAGACGGGAACTGCTGCGCCCGTCGCTCCAAGGGCGATGCGAGCATCCCCGCGGCCGGCCACGTGGCTGACCCTGGCAGCTAGCGGCGTCCAAAAGACGCGCACGGCCGCGTCCTTGGCCCGCGCGCTGCGGACGGTGTGGGGGAGTCTGAGCGCAGGAGCCGCAGCCGTGTGGTCCGAGACGAATATCAGCCGGCCGCCGCGCGACACCCACCCTGCCAGCGCGGCATAGTCGACCGGCTCATAGCCCCAAGCGCTCGCAGCCCGAAGATCGCCCGGCGCTGCGGCCGGCGGAGCGAGTATCAAGGCATCCGTCGCGGCGTCGAGATAGGCGGGCCGGCGTTCGAAGCGTTCGACGCGCACGCCCTCGCGGCGGAGCATCTCGTACCATGCTGCGTAACCGCCGCTGCGCACGTCGTAACTCGAGTGGGTGTCGACGTATGCTGCTGCCTGCTGATTTGAGGCGTGGAGCCGCGCGAGCAGCCCCAGCGCCACCAGCGCGCTAAGCGTCAGCAGCGTTTCCAGCCAAGGCCACGAGCGCCAGCGCGACTTCATGCGGCCATTTGCACAGCCGCAAGTACCTCGTATGCTGCGAGCGCTTCGGACCAATCCGCCCAGCCGACCGGCCGCCGCGCGTAGGATGCCGTGCTGAAGGCGCGGGCTAACGTATCGAACGCGGGCGCGCGCGCGGGAACGGCAGACCAAACCGCAGCTGCGTACTCGCCGGCAGTGCGAGCCTGATCGTAAGCTACCGACCCCGACCGGTCTAAGTTGACCAAACACGATTGGAACAGCAGCGCGATCGCCCGCGGATAGTGACCGCGCTCGGCCGCGGCCAAGCTCTGACCGCGTAAGGCATCAGCGTCGGGCGGCGACGCCATCACTTGGCCGACATCCCATTGGCGCAGGCGTCGTCGGCCCAGCTTCAGGCGCAAGGCCAGCCGCCACAGCGCGACGATCAAGGCGCCAGCTGCAGCGGCGCCTAGCGCGACCGCGAGCAGGTCGCCGGCCCGTGGCGAAGCGGAGACCGCTCGTACAAGCCCGGCGAAGATGCGATCGATCGTACCCGCAAGCCAAGCCTCAGAAATCTGCCACAGGGTCGCGGCGCGGCGTTGAGGCTTGGCGCCGGGCCCCTGCAAGTATGGCGCAGTGCTTAAGATCGCCCGCGCCGTGGTGCCCGGCTCGGCCGCGCCGTCCGGCAGCGCCGCGGTCGAGCGCGCGTCGTCTGCAGCTAAGCGCAGAGCAGCTGCGGTGTTGCGCATCGATTGAGCGCGCTCGGCCGGTTTGCGGCGGCTTGCCGCATCGTGGAGCCTGCTCTGCAGCCAGCGATCTAGTGTGGCCGCGGGGCGCGCTGGTAGCTCAGGCTGGGCCGGCGCGATATGGAGGGGCGGCGGCGGCGCATGCGGCAGGCTTGCCGCCTTTTCGAGCACCGCAGCGGCTTGGAGCAGCGAAGACGCATAGCCGCGCGCGGCCGCAGCGGTGCTCTTAGCGCTGGCCGGGGCTGTCCGCGCCGCCGGCGCCGGCTGCATCCCGATGGCAAGCGCGGCGATGCACAGCCAGCGCTGCCATCTCACGGTGCGAGCAAAGCGCCGGCCGGCCGGCTCGCGATCTGATCGGCCAGCAGCTGCAGGTCGAGTCCCTCGCGCCGCACGCGGATGTCGTAATAATAGACGGCCACCGCGATGTATCCGAACGCGTTGAAGAAGAGGCTGCCCAGCGCCGCGACTGCGAAATAATAAAGAAACGACCGCGTCGCGAAATAGCCGAGGCCGCCGACGGCCACCACCACGAAATCCATGGCGATGAGCATTCCGAAAAGCGACAGCCCGACCACGGTCGTGCGCCAGAACTGACCGCCGCCCAGCGCGCGCGCCACGCCCAAGCCGAAGGCATGCACGGGATCCGTACGCTCGATGACGGTGCTGACGATCGAAAACGCCGCCGCCATCCCGACGACGATCGCGGCGGCGATGAATGCGACGAACAAGCCGAGCATGCCCAAAACCGCGCCGATCGACGCGGCCACCTTGGCATGCGCGAAAAGTTGCGTGCCGGCGAAGATGACCAAGGCGAAGACGATCGCGAGCCCCAGCGATGTGGCGACCAGAGCCACTATCCACATGACCGCCAGCATCAGCACGTGCAAAAAACGCCTAAGCGCCGTGATGTAGCAGTCGGCAAAGCGTATGGGCTGGCCCAAGTAAGCGCGCGAAACGCCGACGACCACCGCCGCATTGGCCAGCGGCAGCGCGAGGAACGTCAAAAAGTACGCGGCGCCGAGCAGCGGCGTGAGTTTGGGCATGTGGGCGGCCAGCGCGGTGATATCCGGCGGCGGCCCTTTGGGCCCCGCTTGGATGGTATGCGCCATCACGCTTACGTAAGCGCTGAAGAAGTCTTTTGATCCAAAGTAGTTGATCGCGAAGACCGGCGCGATGACGACGATGAGCAGCGACGAGAATGGGATGACGTTCTTCGCGTAGACGGTGAAGGCGCGATCGAAGAGTTCTCCGATGCTCAACGGGCGAAGGGCCGGTGCGTCTAGCGACATGCGCGCATCGTGCTGCGGCGTTCTGCCGGCTTTGCGAGGCTTCCTGGAAGCGACCCTGAAGCTCGCGTTATGCAAGAAGCCGTCCATTCGTCCGAGCGTCGCCCTTCCTCCGACAGCGCGGTCGGCGAAACGGCGCGGCCGCCTGCCATGGTCGGCGTGACGCGCGGCGGCATCGTCGAAAGCCTGCACCTCATCCGTTATGCGATCGCCGGCGCGCAGGGCCGCATCATCGATTCAGGCGGCGACATCGACGCGGCGACGTTCTTGCGCTCGTCGGCCAAACCGCTCATCTGCGCCGCGGTCGTCGCAAGCGGCGCAGCCGAGCGTTATGGTCTGACGGACGTCGAGCTAGCCGTCGCGTCCGGCTCGCACAGCGGCGAGCCCTTTCACGTCGCAGCGGTGCGCGGTCTGCTCGCGAAGATAGGCCTGGACGAAAGCGCGCTTTGCTGCGGCGCTCATCCGCCGATTCACGCGCCGAGCGCTCAGGCGTTGAGCGCTGCCGGCGGTCGACCGCTTCCGATTCACAACAACTGCTCGGGAAAACACGCCGCGATTCTAGCGCTGGCGATGCATCGCGGCGCGGGTCCGCATGGCTACCTTTCGCCCGAACACCCGGCCCAAAAAGAGGTGCTCGACGGCTGCGCTCGACTGCTCGAAGTGCCGCGCGCTTCGTTCGCGGTGGGGGTCGATGGTTGCGGCGTGCCGGTGATCGCGGTGCCGATGCGCACTGCGGCGGCTTTCTTCGCGCGCTTGGCGCACCCCCAGCGTTTCGGCCCGCACTGGAGCGCGGCGGTCGCGCGCGTCAGGGACGCGATGATCGCGCATCCGGAGTATGTCGGCGGGACGGAGCGCTTCGATACGGCGCTCATGCGCGCCGGGTCGGGTTGCCTGTTGGCCAAGGGCGGCGCCGAAGGCTACCATGCGGTCGGCGCGCTGGGGCAAGGCTTGGGAATGTGCCTCAAGATCGCCGACGGCAACCCCAGAGCCGTTCCGCCAGCGGTATTAGCGCGACTGATGGCCGCCGGTGTCCTGAGCCGCGAGGCGCAGGGGGAATTGGAGCCCTACCGTGAGCCGCCGGTCAGCAACCATGCGGGTACGGTCGTCGGCGAGATCATCGCCCTTCAGACATCGGCGTAGAGCAGATCGCCGCCGACGAACGTGTGGGTGACGCG
>JALYUR010000133.1 GCA_030853635.1 Vulcanimicrobiota bacterium
GAAGCAAACGCCAACACCGCCGGCAAGATCCGCATCTGAACTAGCCGGCGCTGACCTCGCGGCTGTCTGGGCCGCTGCGCTGATAGTCCATGCAGGGGGCCGCGCGATAAGGGCATGCGCGGCACCATTCCCCAGGCCTGGCCGTGACATCGCCCGATTCGATACCAGCGGCAGCCGCGCGCACGCGCGTTTCCACGTGGGCCGCCTCTAACGGTGCGGCTGCTTCTAAGGCAAACGTGCCGTCGTCCACTCGACCGACGAAGAAACTCTCCGCCCGCGCGCCGTACGCGCGCCGAGCGCCGTCGGCGTAGAGCGCGAATTGGAGGGCGTAATCCTCAACCGGCCGGTCACCCGTCTTGAAGTCCAAAACGGTCAGCTTGGCGTCGGGCGACATGGCGATCAGGTCGATGTACCCGCTGGCCGCCACGCCGCCGTAATCTAGCACGAACGGCGCCTCGACGTACAACGGCTTCCAGCCGCGCAACCCCGCCGCGACGATGACCACGGCCGCGCACGCGCGAGCGGCATCGGTGCCCGTCAGCTGTTCCCTTAAATCGGCAGCAGCTCGAGCGACCAGCGGCCACGGGTCGGCCAACGCCTGCAAGCCGGTGCCTACGCTAGCGCGCAGCCACAGCTCCAGCGAGCGATGCACCAGCCGGCCGTATGCGCCGAGCGACAGCGGCAGAACATCCGGCATCACCCCGTCGTCTTCGATCTGTCGGCTCGTACCAAATGCGAGCGGCGGCAGTCCCAGAGCGAGTTCGTAGTTGACCTGCCGCGCGCAACGCTCGAAACGCGCTATTAGCGTAAACGACAGCGTGGGCACCCGAAACTTTGCCGCCGGTCGCGGCGCCCGCGTCACCGCGCCATTCGGTTGGGCTGACAGTGCGGTTTCGCCGGCGGCGTCAGTGGGAGCCGAGTCGGACCCAGCCGTAGCGGGCGGGGCTTGCGAGAAGGCTTCATCGCCGGTCAGCGGCAGCGGAGGCAGCGGCTCGTCCACGGGCCAGCCGCGTGTCTCCATCCAGCTGATGGCTTCCTGGAGGAACGGGTCCGGCTTACCCAGCGGGTGGTCTTTGCCTGGGTGGGAACGCCGGCCGCTGAGGAACAGCTCGTCACGGGCACGGGTGAGTCCGACGTAAAACAGCCGCCGTTCTTCGCGTTCGCGCGCATCCGCTCTAGGACGGTCGGTGCGTTGGAGGGCAACACCGTGGGCGTCCGCTCCTTCCTCGATGGTTCGCGTGTGGAAAGGCCTGTTTCCGTGGGCATCCTCCGACACGATAAACGCTCCACTGTCTTCGGCGATGCGCACTGGCGCCTTATCGTTGTGCTTGGGAGGCCACACGTCGACCATGAAGACGATCGGCCACTCAAGGCCTTTGGCTGCGTGGATGGTCATGATGTCGACGGCGTCGCCGGCCGGCGGATCTGCTTCGCGGTCGTCTTCCTCTGAAAGCTCCAAAGCTTTGATGTAGGCGACGAAGTCCGCAGGCCGAGCCCCCGGATTGCGCACGCCGAACGTGCGCGCTAAGCCGCCCAGCTTTCGTAAGTTCGCCAGCGTTTGGGCCGGGCTACGGCCGCTGCCCCTCTCGGCTGCATCGGCCAATCCGCTGACGTCCAGCACCGCTTCGTAGGCAAGACCCACCGGTGCGCCGCTATAGTCTTCTAACCGTTCGAGATTATCACGCAGCCGCACGATGCGTCTGCGGCCGCCCGGGTTGATGCTCTCGGGCAGCGGTTCGATCAGCAAGCGTCGCGCGAAAATCTCGGCCGCATGTCCGTCGCCGTGATCTGCTGAGGCCGGGGCTGGATTGAGTTGGCAGAGCGTTGCGTCGGATATGTCGACGCCCGGGCCAGCCGCCGCGCGGGCCAGCGCGATAGACTCGAAGGGATCCGCGAGCAGCTTCATCCAGCTCAGCGCGTCGAGAACTTCCGGTGCATCGTAAAAGCCGACACCGCCCAAGAGGCGGTATGGTATGTCCAGTTCCAGCAGTGCATCGGTAAACGGCTGGATCTTGGTCTTGTTGCGGCTCAGGACGGCGATGTGCTGCGGTTGCAAGCGCACTCGCGTGCCGTCGGCTTGCTCCACGCGGCGACCGCTGCGCAGCAATTCCGAAATGCGGCCGGCTACAACGGCGGCTTCAAGCCGGCGCGACTCTTCGGCGTCCGGACAAAGTTTGCGTGGCGTCCCCCAGCTAGCGTTTACGTGAACGACTTGGGTGCCGGCGGCTCGGCGTGCTGCCCGTAGCGCGCTTGGATCTTGCGTGTGCCGGGCAATGACGCTATGCGCGAGGTCGAGTATCTCCTGACGTGATCGTCGGTTTTCGCTGAGCGTGTAGTTCACGCAGTCGTCGGACGCTCGGAATGTCGCGGCGTTTTCCGGATTCGCACCGCGAAAGGCGTAGATGCTCTGGCGCGGGTCGCCGACGGCCATGACCGGGCGGTAGCTTCCGAAGATGGCTTGCAACAGTGAAGCCTGCCGGGGATCCGTATCTTGAAATTCGTCGACGATGCAGTGCTTGTAGCGCCGGCGCAGCGCTTGGGCGATCTCAGGCTGCTGGCGCAGTACTCTTTCAGTGACGTACAACAGATCAGCGTAGGTCAAAGCGCCTCGCGCGCTAAGCCGGTCGCTAAAGCGGTGGAACAGCACGCTTGCCGATTCGATGCGTGCACGCTCGTCACGCATCTGCTCCAGGAACTCAGCATCATCGACCTGGAACGTCGTCTTTGGAGGCGCTTTCTTGCGCTCTTCCCGAATTGCCCGATACGGCACGCGTGAGAATTCATCGGCCGCATGCAGTGCCGTCGCCTTAAATTGTTCCACCTCGATCCCGCGATCTTTGAGATACTGCGCGATGATGAAGAGCGCTTCGCGCACGTCATCTCTCAGCCCCAAGCGCAGGCAAAAGCAGCTAGCATCAGCGGCCAGTTTACCGCTCAGCCATTCGTCGAATGCGGAAGCGAATTCGAGCCGCGCGTCTATCTCGTTTATGAGCGTCAAATCGGGCGAGATAGTTAGCTCGTAGCCGTGTTGCTTCAGAATCGAGAGAGCAAACGCGTGAAACGTTGCAACAGTAGGCGTTTCCACAACTTGGCCGAGCCGCGCGACGATGCGCCGCTCCAATTCGCCTGCGGCTTTTCTTCCAAAGGTCAGCAGCAGAATATCGCTAGGGGCAACGCAACCGGAGTTACACAGCGCCGCAACCCGCTCGACGATGGTGAACGTCTTGCCGGTGCCTGCGCCTGCATCGACCATTGCGGGCCTGCCGAGACGGTGTTCGATTGCGGCCTGCTGTTCGGTGGACAGCACGAGCCGCTGCAAGTCCATAGTCACCGCAGGACGGAACCGGTCTGGGTGCAGACTCGCCTAAAGCCGCAGCGCTCGCAATTGTTCGCGACGAGCGTCGTGGGAAAGGCGGTTAGCCGGTCTTCCGACAGCTCGCGGACCATTGCGCCCGCGATCTCCCGAAGGGCGGTGTCTATTTCTTCGCGGGTCAAATATGCCGTCGCCGTGCGGGAGTCCACGGGCAGCGCTCGTGACACGACGGTCGTTCTGTCGAAAACCGTCGGGGAATCGTCGCCGGTCTCTTTTTTTCCGCCGAGGTAGACGTAATCCAGACAGGTGACCGGCTCACCGGCCAGCGCTTCGACTCCGGGCAGGTATAAGATCATCTGCACGCTGATCGCGCGTTCCATGCTGCCAAAAATAGCGTTCGGGTCGGCTCCAGCCGCTCGCGCCTGTTCGCGCGCTTCCAACAATGCCCGTGTAGTTGCTGCGGCGCCCGGCCTTTTGTACTTGCCGGACTTATAATCACGGACGGCGATGCCGCCGCGTTCCAAGCGGTCGATGCGGTCCGCACGTCCCACAACCCGCACGCCGTCCACGTCGGTCGCGACGAGCTGCTCGCAGTACAAAACGTGGAACGGGTTCTCGTGTGCGTCTTTGGCCAGTGCGTGCGCGTAGTAAGTCAGTTGTCGCTGGACGCGCGACAACTCATAGCGATATAAGCCCGAGTTCTCGGACACGCCGGCTTTGGTGGCGCGTTGGGACGCCGTTTGCTCCGCCAGCGCCTGCAAAGTTGCGGCATGCCGCTGCGCGGTAGCGGCGACGTCGTGCACCTTAGAAAAGTCACGTTCCATCTCGTGGAATCGTTGCAAGGCGAGATGCGCGAAGATGCCTAGACGCATAGCATCGGTTTCATCCGGTTGCAGTGCCAACACGCGCTCGTAAAAATATTTCCTCGGACAGGCTAAATACACGTTAAGGTCGGTGGGGGCCAGCGTTGTGAGGGGGCGCCCGATTGGAATCCGCGGTTCATGGGGATCACATGGTGTTTGGTTTAGCGGCCTCGGCGCGGCAGCGCTGACGGTCAAGCGCTGGGTCTCGGCCCGGCTTACATCGCCGATCGCTTGACAAAAGCGCGAGGTCACGGTGTCGACGCCATCGTCGTCCACTAAAGCGGCGGTTGCCAAAACGTCGCGCCGGGCGCGCGTCAGTGCGACGTACCACAGCGATGCTTCTTCGCGCAGCGAGTCGTCAGCGCGCTGCAGCTCCGGCA